>NZ_CBAYMC010000077.1:0-16514 GCF_964826245.1 Armatimonas sp.
GGCTACATATCGAGTTCTGGATCGCAAGGCCGGGTGGCAATAGCGGCGTTTATCTGCAGAACCGTTATGAGATCCAGATCTGCGATGGGGATCGGACGACGCACGGCCTCGGGGCGGTGATCAATGAGCAGCCTGCGCCCTATCATGCCTATCATGGCCTTGGCAAGTGGAATGCCTATGATATTGTCTTTCGAGCGGCGCGCTTTAAAGAGGGCAAGCTGATAGAAAAAGCCCGCACGACGATCTATCTTAATGGCCAGAAAGCCCACACGGATGTCCCGATTCAGCAAGTCTGGGGTGGGCCTGCCTCCGGGGTAGATGGTGGCAATGACAGTGGACGCGGGATCACGGACACACCGCAAGGGCTCAAGCTCCAGTGTGAGGGGCACGATGTGCGCTACCGAAACGCCTGGATCAAGCCCCTGAGCCTAGACAAGGTCAGCACGGATTTCTAGGCACGTGCCCAGAGGCTCTCTAGCGGGCCACGGGGGAAACGGCGAAACCAGAGGAGGGTGAGCGGGAGTGCAAGGAGAAGATAGCCAAAGTAAGCCAGAAGCCCGGTACGCACGGGCCAGTCTTCATCGGGGTAGAGCAGGCGTAGTGGGGCGAAGACGGCGACAATGTGCAGGATGTAGTGCGTGAGCGAGGCGCGTCCAAGCAAGGCAAGCGGCTGTGTGATCTTTGGCAAGCCGCCTGCACTCTCCCACCAGAGCAGACCCGCGATCAATGCGGCAGCGCTACTTCCAATGCGCAGTAAAAACGGCAGTGTGGTGGGAATCCAAGTCGCGGGGCCAAGCGATTTCTCCCAGAGCTGCGTGATCAGGGCGACACTCAGGGCACCCCAGAAACAACGACGTATCCGTGTGGGTGTCAGGCCCGCTCCCAAGACGGCGCTCATTCCCAGCAGAGGCAGCGCCAGCCAGGGCAGAAGCGGGTAGTTTCCATCCAAGAGAAGTGCCCTTAGGGTCACCGCCCCAAAAGCATGATCCGCAAGGTGACTGCCATCGTCCTGCCAGTCCGTTGCGATAAAGTGCCCGAAGCGAAGCTGGCTTAGTGGTGTGGCAATCAGAACCAGAACAAACACGACCCCGATCACGCGCGGGCCTTTCTTCCCGCGCCCAAGCCCAACGCCGAGCATCATCATCAGAGCCAGCGGGACGAGAACCTCCGTCGGCCAAACAAAATAATGCAGCACTGCCCCAAAAACTGCCAGCATCAGAGCGCGGCGTATAAACTTTATTGGCTTGTTTGTACGCCGCATCTGGAGCGCCCAGGCCATTCCCGCAAGCAGAAAGAAAAGCGCCGCCGCGCGGCCTTCTAGCACACTCGCAAGCTTGGAGCCGACGAAGTGCATGTAGATCATTCCCAAGACGGCGACTCCACGGGCGACATCAAGGGCGACGAGGCGGCTCACCGGGTGGGGGCTCCTTCGTAGCGCTGGTTCGGAAGTAGAAATTCGTCTTTCATGATCACACTGTGCGGCGCGACATAGGTTCCCTCTCCGATGACAGCTCCGTAGAGGGGGACGGTGTTGTTGGCTACGGTTGCGTTCGCACCGATTCGGACTTTGGCAAGCTTCAGCACCCGATCCTCGAAGGTATGGGCTTGGAAGGCCGCTGTCACCGTGGCACCGTCGCCGATCTCGATCATGTCGGGGTCTACCACTTGTGAGAAGCCACTGCCCAGCACCACGCCGCGCCCGAGCGTCAGGCCCATCGCGCGGAGATACCACGTGAGCATGGGAGTACCTTCGAGCGCGGTGAGCGTCCCGCGGGCATAGACTCCCCAAGCGACATAGAGAAAGTCCCAGCGGCTGCACCAGCACGACCAGAGCGCATGCGTCCCCGGGCGAGCGCGACCCAGCAGAAGCCACTTGAGCGCTAAGATCGCCAGGCAGAGCACTGCCGCTCCGGCAAAGGCGAGCAGTGGTGCAGCCCAGGCGTGGTCTCTCAGCTTCCGTAAGCTCTCCGCGACAACGAGCACGGGAAGCACCGGCAAGGTGAAGCGGAGTATTTCCCAGAATAAGCGGTTTAGATAGCGAAGTAAGCTTGGGTTGTGGGTAAGCTCGCGATCGTAGGCAACGATCTCACGGTGCGGCAGCGCAAAAGGCGGGTGCCCGAACCAAGACGTCCCGCTTGCCATGTACATATCATCGGCGACGGTGCAGACGCCCAGCAGAATATCGTCGGGTAAGTGTTGGCCCCCAGCGACGACCACGTGGTTGCCTAGAAAAACATTGGTGCCGATGGTGACTTTTGAAAGCGTCACCGTGCCGCGATGCACTCTTGGGCCACCCAGATAGATTCCATCGGCAAAAAACGTCTCCGGTCCAATCTCAATTAGCTCGGGGATGACATCAATAATCGTGCTAATCTCGCAGCTTCGTCCCACACGCATCCCTGCCGCCCGGAGCCAGAGCGGCCAAAAGAGCGCGCCACTGAGCCACTCGTTCGCAGAGTCTACTAAGCCCGCCTTGAGCCAGAGGGGAATATAGGCCAGGCTCCAGCGCGAGAGCACACCCTCCGAGACGTGACCGAGGGCGCGGACGGCAAGGGCTTCCAGTAGGAGCGTGAGCGGCAAGGCGAGGGTCAGCACGAGGAGATAGGCTACGAGCCCACTCTCCTGCCCCACCCAGACCACGGCCCCCAGCGTGAGCAGCTCTAGGGGCAGCGCAAGCATCGCCCAGAGAGCGCTCTGCGCGAGTAGCAGCGCAAGGCTATAGGCCAGCGGCGAGAGGATGGGTTTTGTTTGGGTGATATTCGGTACGGGCGGTGCGTGTCCAGCGGGAGTGGCAGGAATGCCGTCCCAGTGCTCGCCCGCCGGAATCGTCTTGCCTGCGGGCAGTGAGGAGAGCGCGGCGAGAGAGGCTCCCGCTTCTAAACTTCCGCCCGGTGCAACACCCGCCCGGACATCGAGCGTAGCGCCTGTGCCGAGAGAGATGGGGCCGATGACAAGCTGACGGTTCTCCAGCTCGACGAGACGAAGAGACGCGTCCTGACTCACCGTGACATCGTCCCCGATGTCGAGCAAGTCCCAGCCACCCTGAGTCAGATCCACGCCGCGATGCAAGTGCACGCGCTGCCCGATCCGCGACCCCAGTGCCCGAAGCGCCATGCACTGAAACTCAGTTCCGACGAGCACCGGCCAGGGAATCAGTCGTGCCGTCTGCACCACGATCCAGTGTCTCAGATAGAAATCCCCCCAGACCGGCTCACGGCGCGGGGTGTACTTGCCGATCAGCAGGCGCTTCACCAAGACTGCAAAAAACACGGCTAGAGGCGTGTAGAGCGCCAGCCCCAGAAAAAGCAAGAGTGGCGTGATGAGAATCACCGTCATCAGTCCCAGACGCGAGAGCAGTGTGGGGAGAAGCTTGAAGAAGCCGCCGTAGGCCACAAAGGAAGCCAGAGTGAGCTCCAGCAGAAGCCAGAGGCTCTGAAGAACCCCTGTGTGCCGCTCGCCGTCTGTGTCCAGCGGCAGGTACGCTTGCTGCTGCGTCTGTTGAGAGCCATACCCAGAGGAGGGCAATGCCACTTGTGACACTCTCTGCGCCAGCGCGGCAACCGTGCGGGCTTCGTAGAGATCGCGAACGGTTAGGGATGCCGTGGCGGCATCTGTGCGCAGGCGTGAGATCAGCTGCGCTGCCTGGAGCGACGTGCCCCCGAGATCAAGGAAGAAATCTTCGTCGAGGGAGAGCGCTTCCGAGAGTAGCAGCGTCTCTTGAAATGTTGCGAGTAGCGATTTTTCCAGCAGGGTACGCGGCGCAACCATCTCGCGCTCTAAGCGAGGCACTACGCGTCGGAGCGTGGGGAGGCTCTCACGCTTGAGCTTGCCCCCGACGCTTTTGGGTAGCTCCGTGAGCACACCAAAGAGCGCAGGGATCATGTAGGAGGGCAGTGCCTCACGGAGCACGGCCTTGAGTTTGTCGAAGTCTGGCGGCTGAGTCGCATCTGTTGGGACGATAAACGCGACCAGATCGTTGCCTTCGTTCTGGACACAGCACGCCGCCTCGCGCACGCCCTCGCACTGGGCCAGGTAGGTCTCGATTGCCTCCAGCTCGATCCGGTAGCCACGGAGTTTTACTTGGGAATCAAGCCGCCCGTGGTAGTGAAACGCGCCGCTATCGGGGTCACGGTGGACGAGATCGCCCGTTCGGTAGAGCCGTCCGAGTGTGGGATGCGAGAAAAACTTCTCCGCCGTCAGCTCCGGGCGTGCGTGGTAGCCCCGCGCCAGCCCAATTCCTCCGAGGCAGAGCTCGCCCGAAACTCCATCAATAACTTCGTTGAGCGCACTATCCAGCACCCAGGCTTGCAAGCCTGGCACGGGCGTGCCAATGGTAATCGGCTCCCCAGCCCGAATCTCGCCGCGCAGGGCCGTGACTGTGCACTCCGTGGGGCCGTAGCCATTGACCAGCCGTCGCCCCCGCGCCCAGCGATCCGCGATATCACGTGGTAGCGCCTCGCCGCCCACGTAGAGGAGCTTGAGTAAAGGCAGGGACTCTTCTGGGTTTTCGCAACCGGTCGTTCGTAGCAGTGTGGGAGGTGGACAGAGCACGGTGATGCGCTCGCGCTGGAGCCAGCCTACCAAGTCCGGCCCCAGCCGCGCTGCGTCGTCGTCGAGGGCCACGACCGTCGCACCCGATGCCAGCGCCAGCCAGATTTCTTCCACGGACGAATCGTAGGCAGGCGACGAGCCCTGCGCCACCCGGTCACCCGGCCCTAGTCCAAACTCGACCAAGTCAGACTGCACGAGATTAACAATGCTCTGGTGCTCTATCAAGACGCCTTTGGGCTTGCCTGTCGTGCCCGAGGTGTAGATGACGTAGGCCAGCGCATCTTCCCCCCTAACCCCCGCCCAGCGGGGGGACGATAAGGAAGGGGCCACGTTTTGGGAAATGTCAAAGACTTTTGTCGGGAACGCGCCTCGCTCGGCGCGGGCCTGGCCGTGGGTGTTGGTGAGGAGCAGGACGGCGCTGGAGTCTCGGAGAATCTCGCGCACTTGCTCATCGGGAAACGACGGGTCAATGCAGACATACGCTGCCCCTGCGCTCAGCACGGCAAGCTGGGAGACATAGAGCCGCTCGGTATCGCGGCCAAGCAGGATCGCGACAATGCACTCACCCGAGACACTGGGCGGGAGCTGCGCCCGGAGCGCCTCGACTTCCTGCGCCAGTTCGGCATAGGTGAGTGTGCGCCGCTCAGGGCGGGTCAGGCTGGGTGGGATATCTATCGCAGCTGCCTCAGGCCAGGTGCGGGCGGCGCACTCGAAGAGCTCGTGGAGCATGGAAAGTCTTACTTTTCCAGAAGCGGGACACTGCAGAAAGTCAGCGCCGCGATTCCGTTGGCACCTCGTAAAAGCCGCTTCTGGCTCCAGCTTGCGCTATCCAGATAGGTTAGTTTCTGAGCTGCCATCGGCTCTGTGAGCGTGAGCGTGAGCTGGTTGCCCGTCGCGCTCCCCGACGCAATTTTTCCGCGCTTGCCATCGAGAGAGAACTCGCTTACCAGTGCGCTCTCCCAGACCACGGGCTGGTCGAACTCCAGCACGAGCTTGTCTCTCTGGGCGCTGGCAAAAGCGATGCGCTTGAGGCTTGGCGGCGTGATCGGCGAGTCGAAGTGCCTGCCGTAGCTATCGCGCTGGACAACCGGGAAGATCAGGCGGGCGAACTCGGCGTAGCCTGCCGCCGGGAAGTGGCAGCCACCGGGCGGGTCGATCCCCAGCGTGGACATGATGCTCATTTTGGAAAAGAGCGCAGGGAGCTGGCGCTGGACATCGCGGAGCTGGTTGTCGGAGCCATCGACTCCCATCGCGCAGGACTTAGGCCAGATCTGGAAGGCATAGTAGCGCTGGACATTGGGGAAGTCGCGCTTCCAGGCCGCGGTGAGATGGATAAAGTACTCTTGGTAGGTCTCCCAGCCAAAGCCGCCGGTGGGGCCGTCGGCACCCTGGTCGTTCTCGCCCTGGTGCCAGAGAATCCCGCGAATCCCGTGGGTAAGCCCGGCTTTTTGGGCACGCGCCAGCAAGCGCCCGTAGATCGTCTCCGGGTCGGTGGGGTTCTTGGGGTTGCGCTGGTGCTGGTCAATGCGCGTCCCGCCGACCGCGCCATTGAGGATGCAGACCGGCACTTTCTCGCTCTCCAGCAGGCGCTTTGCCAGCTCCATCGCCCAGTAGCCGATCTCCCCCGTCTGGCCGTCTTGGTTGCGGTAGCGGGCACTCTCCCAGCTCGTCCCAAATGTGCGAATCCACTCGCTCTGGTAGGCCGGGGTCTCTTTCCCAAAGTCCGTGGCGACCGCGTTGGACTGGCCCTGGATCACAAACGCATCGCCGCAGGCGAGATTTTTAACGGTGCGTAGAACCGTCTCCCGGCCCCCGGTAATGCTCCCAAAGGTGACTTCGTAGCGAATGAGCCCCGGCTTGAGTGGCACCGAGAGCACGTACGCTCGACTCGCACCGAGCTTCTGCGTGACCGTCTTGGCCAGCACGCCATCGGCGTAGAGGCGCAGAAAGACTGCGTCGGCGGCTTGGGGAAGAACGCCGTTGTAGTGAAGCGTCCCTTCATTTTTGGTCGCACTGCGGGCGTAGAACTGGTTGTCTGTCGGCTGCTCATCCACAGCGGGCTTGCGCTCGACCCAGGGATCGGCCTTGGGCTCGGTGACTGCGAGCTTTACCGACTGGGTCACGGGCGCACCACCGTTGTCCACCGCGACACTTACTGTCACAGTGCCGCTGTTCTGGGCGCGGGTAAGGCGGAGCTTGCCAGGGAGCACTTCTTTGCTTGTCGCCAGCCCCTCCACTTTCCAGGCATAACGGAGCGGCAGGGCGCTCTTGCCCACCGTCGTTGCTTGCACCTCAATCGGCGAGCGGCCGTCCCACTGGCGCGGAGCCTTGAGCACGACCACGGGATCGGGGATGGCCTCTTGGACCGTCACCGGTATCTCGCGGGTTTTCACGCCGTCGGGGTAGACGGCCTTTAGCTGCAACCGATGCTTAGTCTCGCCGCGCACGCGGCCCGCCTCCAGGGTGTAGGCAAGCTGGTCGGTGGCGACAGCCTGGCCATCAAGGAGCCAGATGAGCTTCTGCGCCCCGCCTGTCTTTGCTGTCACCGTGGCCCGCTCGCCCTCGCGGACCGTGAGCTGTGGCGACGAGACCGAAAACTCGCTACCAGGTTGCACGAGGGTCCCCACCAGTGTCTGGAGCGGTTTCTGGTTCTCGTACTCCAGCCGCACCCAGTCGGCGGAGCGCGCAACCGACGAAACTCTTACCTCGTCTATCTCGCCAACGAAGTCGTAGTTGTTGTACCAGCCCCCAATCCAGAAGCGGGCGGGGTTTTGGATATTGAGCGGTGCGCCCTGCGACTGCGCCGTGCCATCCAAGACCCCGTTCACATAGACCCGTGCGTTGCCCTTTTCGTAGGTATGCACCACATGAACCCACTCGCCCCGTGCCAGCTTGCTCTTTCCTGCAACATTGGCATCAGAGAAGTAGCAGTCCATGCTGACGTGTGGGGGGCTTCGAAACTGCATCGTCACTTTTCCCTGGCGCTCCTCGTTGCCCCAGCCGAGGATGCGCACATTGGGCCGCTCCGCCCGGAACCATGCCTGGGAGCTATGCGGCTGGCTGCCCGTGGGAAACCCCATCAGCTTCTCGCCGCCCACGATTCCCTGGTTCTCGGCAAAGCGCCGCGCCATCCCCAGCGGCCCCGGCGCGAGCGTCGTGCCTTTATTGATCGCTGTCAGCATGCCCGTCGCATCGGCTAGGGCTTCGTCCATGTGCCAGACCGTCAGATAGCCATTGCTTGCATTGAAAACTGCCGGGCCACTGGCCGCGCTCTTGGCCGCGGGGTCGCCCCAGTGCAGGCGCAGCTCCTGGCGGTCATTGCCCATGATCTTAGGCACCCGCACCCAGAGGCTCGCCGTCCCGGCTTGCGCGTCCCACTGCTCAATCTGAAAGGCCAGCGGCGTGCCTTTGCTGTCCGTGATCCGCAAGTCCTCGCCATGGGGCTGGGCCTGTGCAAAGGGGAAGGTCTCGCGGCGGAGGCGAATCAGCACCGGAAAGTCCGTGAGCGTCACCGACGCCGGCAGATTCGCGCCATCCGGTGTGGTGAGCAGATAGAGCGAGCCCTGCCTCTCCCCGCCAGCTTTCGCGAAACTGGCGGGCGCAATCAGCGCAATAAATAGTATTAAAGACGAATAGATTTTCATAGCGTTTATTTGCGCTTCCCTCTGAGGCGCACGGGCTTGCCACGCTGGCCTGATTGAATGGGATATAGGTTCCACTGGTTTGCTCCTGCGGGCTCTAGATGAAACTCGCGGGTGTTGTCGCGTAGCTCCGCTTTGAGCTTCTCGGGGAAGGCACCCGTGCGGCGTGCGGTCTCCCACTGGTGAATGGCTTCGAGGATCGCCGGGATCGTCCCAAAGCGCTTGGCGGTCTCGGTGGAGAGCGGGTCGGCGCTCAGCTGGGCGGTGCTGGCGAGGCTGGTTGCCAGTGCAAAGCCCGCATCGAAGCCTGCCGCGCGTGCCAGCAGCCACTCCGCATCCTCGAGCGTGGTCTCCGGGCGTAGGGCAAACCAGCCCAGCATCCGGGGCATGAGGTTGCGGGAGTAGTGTAGCTGGTTTTTAAACCGATAGAGCGTCTGGCTCTCGCGGAAGCCGGCGTACCAGGGCTCGCCCCAGTTCATGCGGGTGTAGACATGCCAGTTGAAGTGGCCGGGGTTGCTGGCATCGTTGATCTGGCCCTTGAGCTCGGGGGCGAGGGCGTTGTACCAGCTCTGGGTAAAGAGTGTCCGCCCATACTGCCCCATCCCCGTGGACCAGTTCCCCTCCAGCCCATCGAGCGAGATCTGGAGTGTCCCCGTCTGGTTGCAGAGCGCCGCGATATTCTTGGCAACTTCCTGCGTGAGCGACGCATCTGTCAGGAAAACTTTATAGTCGTGGTCCATGAGCTTGCCAATAGAACTCTGGCTGGCGTGCGCCGCGGCCGCCGTCCCCCACGCGCCGCGCTGACAGCCCAGCAAGCGCCAGGGCGCACTCGGGGAGACGCTCTCGTAGCGAACTAGCTCATCGCCAATGGCCACCGTGCTCATTGCCGTCTTCTTCACAAACGGCTCCGGGTCGGCAACCGGCAGCTCGGTCTGGGTTGCGGAGACACGGGCCGTGAGCGTGCTCATGCCGCTCCGTGCGAGACGTGGGTCGGGGCGTGGGGTGACATAGGGATCATTTGGGGTAATAAAATTTGAGAGCGTGTGAAAGCCGACCCGCACGCCCGCTTTTTTCGCCCGCTCCACACACTCGCGCAGGCCCGCACCCCCATGAGGAAACAGGCTCGGCTTGAGGCGGAAGTGCCCCCAGGTCTCAAACGGCGAGCTATGGTACAGATAGCGCAGCCCCGCCTTGAGTGTCATCTCAATCGCCCGGTCGATCGTGCTCTCGCTGAAGTCCACAATCAGATACGAGTCCGTGGCGCGGGGAGATTTCTTAGCCCAGACCCCGTCGAGCAGCGGGTGCGGCAGGCCCTCTGCCACCTCAATCGCGCCCAGCGTGTCCAGCGCTTTTGCCACCGGGCAGAGAAAGAGCGCGAGCTTGCTCCCGACAACTCCGCCGTCGTCGAAGGCGGGCGCGGGGAATTTCTCAATGCCCCAGTTGGGGATTACCCGCTCCTGCGAACGGTTGCGGCAGTAGCCCTGGACGACACTCCCAAAGGCCGTGCGCCGCGCGGTGTCGCCGCGAAAGAGCTGGTCTTTCTTGAGGGCATCGGGTAGGTCCGGGTAGGTGCCGGTGTCGTCGGCGGTGAAGTCTGGCTCGATATCGCTCTCCTGCCCCGGAAAGCCACCGAGTGTTTTCACATTGAGTGCCTGAATCCCGATTGCGGTGTCAGAATCGCGAACCACCCCGACAATCTCGCCGATGGTCTCCCCGATCACGGTAGGGTATGGCCCCCAGACCACCAGCTCAACGGTATCTTTGGGCGTGATCTCGACGAGCTCAAAGGCCAGATGCGTCGGCTTGGCTTGTACCGTGAGGGTCGCGTTCACACCCGCTGCACCAAAGCCAAGTGTCAGGCGGCGCGTCTTGGCACTCCAGCTTGCCGTCTCTGGCGCGTGCAGCTTCCCTGCGACGCGCACTTGCAGAACCGGCGCGGGTTGATTTGGTGCCAGATAGTTTCGTCCGCTCTGGCGGCGTGCTAGCGCAAGCCATGCGCCGTCCACTCCCAGCACAAAGGCGGCATCGCGCGTCGTCCAGGTGACGAGAGGTTCGATCTTTGTCATGTATTACTATAACTTATGGGGGCGGTAGCTCGGTCTTTCCGAGCAATTTTAACCCATCTGCGCTGTATTGGTAGAGTGTGTTGCCACGCTGGATAAATAAAAACTTGCTGTTGGCCTTCATCGCCGCGCCGCCTCCGGGTGTGCCGGCGCCGGCATTGCGGTTTGCTGTGCCGGGGTTGTTGCGATCGAGTCCGGTCGGGCCGCCTTTTCGGAAGCTGGGATCGGGTGCGCCTTTGAGCCGCCGCGGGATAAAGGGCCAGTTCTCGGTGACCACGTAGTAGTAGGTCCCCTTAGGGAACTCTGGCGTCACGCCGGTTCGGCCACAGGTCTCGTCCAGATCGCCGCCTTTCACAAACTCATAGTCCTGCTGAAACGAGCCATCACAGACCCCACCAGGGCCCTCTGTCCCGCCGGGGCGATTGCCACTCTTGAGCTTATAGGCCGCCTTGAGGTTCTTGAGCGGGCTCTTGGGATCTGTGGGATTGGTGTAGGCGTAGGGGCCGTAGATCGGGTAGCCATCGGCGGCCCAGCCCACCAGGGTCATTTTTTTCTTGTAGTCCAGCTTCTCCAGCAGCCCGACGGGCATCCCATGGTAGTGGTACGCACCGTTGGGCTGTACATGAGCCAGGCTCTCGTCAGCACCCATCTTGCCACGCGTGCCCATCATCCCCGTGAGCGCCTCGTAGTGCCAGCGCATGTCCCCGTTCCAGGTCTCGGCGGTCCCTGGATCGAAGACCACGCCATTGAGTGCGACCCCAAAGACAATCCCTCGAGCTTGCTGAACCGCGGGTTTGGGCGTTAGGGGGACGCGAAAATGATAGTCCTGCGCCGAGATGGCGTTGGGATTGCCCCGGCTAGGAAAGCGCCCGACTGGGTGGTTGGGCACGCCATTGGCAGTGATCACTCGAAAGCCGTCTTTCTCCTCGATCGTCACCTCCGACTTCAGGCTCAGGGTCACGGCGGCGGGCTGCTGACCGATTGCAGGTAGCGCCAGTATCAAAAGAAAAAGAGGGTTGCGTTTCATGCCGCCATGTTAGCCAGAAGTTATGAAGGATGCATGAATGGGCCGCTCAAAATTGTGTACAATAGTACCGACTATGCAACGCTGCTTTTTTGCCTTGATCCCCCTTGCACTCCTCAGTGCCCTCGCGCTGGCCAAGCCTGAGAGTGGTCTCTGGTCGCTCCAGCCGGTGCGGCTACCCCAAACGCCGACGGTGCAGAATACTTCCTGGGTACGCAATCCTATTGATGCTTTTGTACTTGCCAAGCTCGAAGCCAAGGGCTGGAAGCCCGCGCCGGAGGCCGATAAGCGCACGCTGATCCGCCGCGTGACATTTGACCTGACGGGCCTGCCGCCAACACCGCAAGAGATCGCCGCGTTTCTGGCCGACAAAACTCCCCATGCCTACGAAAAACTCGTAGACAGGTTACTCGCCTCGCCCCACTACGGCGAGCGCTGGGCGCGGCACTGGCTGGATCTTGCCCGGTTTGGCGAGAGCCATGGCTTTGAGTACGATCACCTGCGCGAGCACGCCTGGCGCTACCGGGACTGGGTGGTTGAGGCACTCAACCGTGACCTGCCCTACGACCAGTTTGTGCGTGAGCAGCTCGCAGGCGATGTTCTCCCGGATGCCAGCCCGATCGCCACGGGCTTTCTGGTCGCGGGGCCACAGGACGAAGCGGGCAAAGGCGCACCAGGGCTTCAGGTGCGGCTCCGAGCACGCGAGGAGGAGCTGGAGGACATGATCGGCCTAGTCGGGCAGACGTTTTTAGGGTTGACCACCAACTGCGCGCGCTGCCATGACCACAAGTTCGACCCGATCCCCGCCAAGGACTACTACCGCCTCAAGGCCGCGCTGGCCGGAGTGCAGCCGGGCAACCGCTCCGTGCTCACGCAAAAACAGGCTGAGCAGCGTGCTGAGCAAGTGGCAGTGCTGCGCAGAAAGCAAGCCGAGTGCCAGAGCAAGCTTCGGCAGATTGAGGAGCCCACTCGCACACGCCTACTTGCTCAGGCGCGGCCTGTCGCCCCATCGCCCACCCCGCTGCTGCGCTTTAGCTTCGATGAGCAAGGCGGCCAGCTTGCGCTTGATGGCAAGACAAGCCGTTTCCAGAGCGAGCCGCTGGCCATGGAGATTCGGGAGAAGACGCTAGAAGCCTGGGTGCGCCTGGCCGACTTAGAGCAGCAGGGTGGGAGCGCCCTGACCATCGAGACCGAGGGGGGCGCACAGTTCGATGGGATTGTCTTTGGGGAGCGCCAGCGTGGGAAGTGGATCGCTGGGAGCGAGTTCTACCACCGGACAAAAGACCTCAATGCTCCCCAAGAAACGGAGACGGGGCTGGTTCAGGTGGTGATTGTCTACCGCGCCGATGGTCACATCCAGCTCTTTCGCAATGGTAAGCCCTACGCCGATGCCTACCAGCCCGAGAAGGCGGCTCGCACCTACCCGGCAGGCAAGACGCATCTTCTAGTTGGGCCACGCCACACCGGCTCCACGAACTTCCTGAAGGGCGAGCTCGAGGAAGTGCGCGTCTACGACCGAGCCCTCACGGATGCCGAAGTGGGGGAGTCGTACCAGAACGCCCCGTTCAATATTTCCCCGGAGACACTCACCGCGGCTCTCACTCAGAGCGAGCGCAGGCAGCGCGAGGTGCTCCAGGCAGAGAGTACGCGGCTGGCGGGAGAGCTAAAGACGCTCGAAGCTCCGGTTCAAGCCTACGCCGCGATCTCGCAGCAGCCCAGTCCGACCTATATCCTGCCCCGCGGCGATGTCACGGCGCAGGGAGAGCTCGTCACGCCAGGTGGTCTGAGCGCCCTCACTGCCTGTAACTCCGACTTTGGCCTCGCCGCCGATGCTCCCGAGGCAGAGCGCCGCCTCGCGCTGGCACGCTGGCTCACCGACTCTCGCAACCCACTGACGGCGCGGGTGATGGTCAACCGGGTCTGGCAGGGGCACTTTGGACGTGGCATTGTCAGCACCGCGAGCGACTTTGGCAACAATGGCGAGAGCCCCAGCCACCCCGAGCTCCTCGACTGGCTGGCCACCGCGTTCTCCGGCCCCGGCGAGTGGAGCCTGAAAAAACTCCACCGCGCGATCCTGCTCTCCAGCACGTATCGGCAGTCTGGGCAGCTCGATCCACAAGCCGCCAAGACCGATGCGGACAACCAGCTCCTCTGGCGCTTTGCCCCACGCCGCCTAGAGGCCGAGGCCGTGCGCGATAGCATGCTCGCCATCAGTGGCAAGCTCAACCCCGCGCTCGGCGGCCCTAGCTTCCGGCCCTTCACGGTCAGCAACTACGGCTCGGATTTCTATCAACTGATCGACAAAGACACGCCCGAGTTCAACCGCCGGGCACTCTACCGAATGGGGGTTCAGAGCGCCCGAAATCCGCTGCTCGAAACCCTCGACTGCCCCGATCCCTCGACCAAAACCCCGAAGCGCACGGTCACCACGACGCCGATTCAAGCCCTCGCTCTGATGAACGATAGCTTCGTCCTGCGCCAGTCCCGCGCCTTCGCCGCAAAAGTGATCAAAGAGGCCGGGAGTCTCCCCGACCCCCAAGTCACTCTGGTCTACACCCTCGCCTTTGGCCGCCCACCGACGCCCACCGAGCGTCGCCGCGCCCTCGCCCATCTCAAAGCCCACCCGCTCGACAGTCTCTGTTGGGCACTGTTCAACTCCAGTGAGTTTCTCTATGCAAAATAGCCGTCGCGACTTTCTCACCCAAGCCGCCGGTGGTCTCGGCTCCATCGCGCTTGCCGCACTCTTGGCGGATGAGGTAAAAGCCTCCCCCCTAACCCCCGCCGGGTACCCTCTGGGTGGGGGGGCCAAGCGTGTCGTTCAGATCTTTTGTTGTGGCGGCGTGAGCCACCTGGATACATTTGACTACAAGCCTGAATTAGTGCGAATGGATGGCAAGGAGTGTAAGAAAGTCTTCGATACATTCTTTGCGCAGCCGGGCAATCTGATGAAGAGCCCGTTTGCCTTTAAGCAGCACGGCCAGAGCGGGCGCTGGGTGAGTGAGCTGCTGCCACATCTTGCCCAGCAGGTGGACGACATCACGTTTATTTCGTCTATGAAGGCCAAGTCCGCCAACCACACGCCCGCGACCTTTCAGATGAACTCGGGCTTTACGCTCAATGGCTTTCCCTGCATGGGCGCGTGGCTGAGCTATGGTCTCGGCTCGCTCAACCAAGACCTGCCCACGTTTGTGGTGCTCCCCGACCCGCGCGGTCTGCCTGCCGGTGGGGCGATCAACTGGACCGCGGGGTTTCTGCCCGCGACGCACCAGGGGACGGCGTTCAATCCCAAGGGCCAGCCGGTCGATAACTTATTCCCCCCAAGCGACGTCAAAGCGACAGACCGGCAAGCGGCGCTGGGGCTGCTCAAGACGATGAACGCGGAGTTCGGCGCGGCCCACCCCGGCGACTCGGCGCTGGCAGCACGGATCAAGGCTTATGAGCTAGCAGCGCGGATGCAGGTCAGCATTCCACAGGTAGTCAAGTTCGACGAAGAACCAGAGCACATCAAGAAGCTCTACGGCCTCGACGATCCCGTAGCCGGGGGCTTTGCCCGAAACTGCCTGCTCGCCCGGCGCTTGCTCGAAAAAGGCGTGCGCTTTGTCCAGCTCTATCATGGCGGCGCGTTTGGCTCGCCGCGGATCAACTGGGACGGCCACGAGGATCTGCGCGACAACCACCTGACGCAGGCCAAGAGCATGGACCAGCCCGTCGCCGCACTGCTCGCAGACTTAAAACAGCGCGGGATGCTCGACGACACGCTGATCCTCTGGACCACGGAGTTTGGGCGCACGCCCATCACCCAGGGAGTCGGCAAGCCGGGCCGTGACCACCACCCGTTTGCCTACACCTGCTGGATGGCGGGCGCGGGTCTCAAGCCAGGCTTTTCCTACGGCAGCACCGATGAGCTCGGCTACGACACCGCCGAGAACCCCGTTAGTGTCTATGATTTCCATGCCACCGTCCTGCACCTGCTCGGCATCGACCACACCAAGCTCACCTACTACCACAACGGCACCCGTCGCCGCCTCACCGATGTGCATGGCGAGGTGATCCAGGGAATTCTTAGCTAGCAGATCAGCTGTGGCCCAATGTCACTCAGCTTTGGGTATCCCGCGAGGGCCATCGAGAGCTTCAGGTCGTCGTGGAGGTGCTGGAGAACGTGCGTGACGCCTGCTTCGCCATTGACGGCCAGTGCCCAGAGGTAGGGGCGACCAATCAGCACGGCGCGGGCTCCCAGCGCAAGGGCTTTTAGGATATCGGTGCCACGACGGATGCCACCGTCCACGTAGACCTCGGCCTGGCCTTGCACCGCAGTGGCGATCTCCGGGAGGGCATCGGCGGTGCTGATGACGCTATCGAGCTGGCGGCCCCCGTGGTTGGAGACGACAATCCCCGCGACGCCGTGCTGAACCGCAAGAAGCGCATCTTCGGCGGTCAGAACCCCTTTCACCACGATCGGCAGGCGCGTGATGCTCCGCAGCCACTCCAGCGACTCCCAGGTCAGGCTCGCATCGAACTGCTTACTGGCGTAGTAGTGTAGCGCCATCTCGTCCTGACCAAAAGGAAGGTACTGCACCAGATTTGCCAAGGGAATATGCGCGGGCACCTGAAACTTGTTGCGAAAGTCCCGCTCACGGTTGCCCGTCGCAGGCACATCCACCGTCAGGCAGAGCGCGGCAAACCCCGCCGTCTCCGCACGCTCCACCAGCGCCTTGGTGATCTCACGGTCACGGTGGCAGTAGAGCTGAAACCAGCGCGTCCCCGTAGAGGCCGCCGTGACCTCCTCCATCGAGCGCGATGCCATCGTGCTCAGGGTCTGGATCACCCCCGCCGCCGCCGTTGCACACGCCACGGCCAGCTCACCATCGGGGTGGGCGAGCTGGTTGAAAGCACACGGCGCCGTCAGAAGAGGAAACGCAACGGGCTGGCCTAAGATCGTGGTCGCCGTCTCGCACGCGCTCACATCGACAAGCACCCGTGGGCGCAAGCGTAGCCCCGCCCACGCCTGCTCGTTCTCCCGCACCGTGAGCTCATCGCCCGCGCCTCCGGCGTAGTAGTCGTAGGTTGCCTGCGGCAGAAGCTCCCGCGCCCGCTGCTCGTACTCACGAAGATTGAGAGGAACACTCATCTCGCTTCCCCCTGAAGCAAAGGCTGACGCGCACAAAACCACGCGTCGGCCTCGGGCTGCCACGGCCAGATGCCCTGGTCAAAGTTTGTTGCCATAACAAGCATTTG
>NZ_CBAYMC010000078.1:0-16511 GCF_964826245.1 Armatimonas sp.
CCAGAGCCTTCGTCCGTTTCGCGCCACCGACCCCTTGGAAGCGCTGGTGAGCCGGGTGAGGTGCCACGGATGAACAGCATGATCGCGCAGCTCCGCGCCGCCGTCGAGGGAAAGAAGAACCGACCAAGTCGGGGCCAAGTATTGGCATCACGGCCCGTTCGTCATCCCAAGATTCTCTGGTCGCGCGAAGTGGCACGGGAAGAGGGCTTGCCGGAGCTTGTGCTGGTGCGTATCCCCCGTCGGCAAGACCGCTGGGGGAACTTCGTGGCTCGGTGCTTCAAGCTCCCCGACCACAAAAAGATTGAGCTCGACCAGATTGGCTCCGATGTGTGGGAGCTCTGTGATGGCACTCATAGCGTGGATAAAATCGCACGGCGGATCAGTGAGAGCTACAAGCTCAATAAGCGTCAGGCCGAGACCTCGGTGACCGCCTACTTGAAGATGCTAGCAGCCCGTCGGCTAATCGGCATTCAAACGGGAACGACAAAGAAAAAATGAGCAACAGTACAGAAATGAGCAAGAGCGGCGTCAAGAAAGGCGTTCAGCTTCCTTTCAAGAAAGCCTTTGAGTTCGCGCTCAACACGATCAAGATTCGCTTCTGGCGCTCGATGATCACAGCAGGTGGAGTATTTCTAGGAATCGCGTTTCTTGCCTCGGTGCTCACCAGCAAGGCCGTTGCGGGAGCCAATGCATCGGCGGATGAAGTGGCGCGGAGCAACTGGCTGGTCGGACTCTCGCTCCTGGTTTGCGCGGTTGGAATTACCAACGCGATGCTCATGAGCGTGACGGAGCGTTTCCGTGAGATTGGAACCATGAAGTGTCTCGGGGCGCTGGAGCAGTTTATCGTCAAGATTTTCCTGATTGAGGCCGCGCTGATGGGGGCAATAGCCTCTAGCCTAGGCTATCTTGTTGGGACACTTTTAATGATTGTCACGAAGTACTTCTCGTTTAACCCTAAGACCGCCTTTCACGGTGAAACATGGTCTGGTTCCTTTACGGGTGCAGCATTTGGTACAAATTTAGTATTCTGTATCGTCCTTGGGATTGCGCTAACTATGGTTGCAACCCTTTTTCCTGCCATTAACGCCTCACGTATCCCCCCCGCCGCTGCGCTGCGAAGCGACGTTTAGAGACCTACTGAATGACGAAAACAACCGAGATTCAGCCAGGACAAAACTATCTAGAATACCTAGATGGCCTACGTGCGGTTGCGGCACTTTGGGTGATGCTTTATCATGCCTATCTCATTTTACTTGGATTCCCAGATATTCCTTGGTATCTAGGCTTTGTTGATTGGATCCGACATGGACATTTCGCAGTTGGGCTTTTCATTGTCATCTCAGGTTTTTGCTTAACCATTCCTATCACAAAAAAGAAGAAAATGTATCCCGAAGCAAAAATGTTTTATCTCCGTCGGGCTATTCGCATCTTACCACCTCTCTATATCACACTAATCATAGCAATAACATCTCAGTTTGCATACCAAATATTATCTAAAAATTATCAAAAGCCAGACATAGCGGCAATTATATTTTCCATATTTCTAGTTCAGGACATATTTCCAAATCATTCCTATCCTGCGCAATGGCTATGGACTGTCAATTTAGAATTTAGACTATATTTAGTCTTCCCACTTATCATTCACTTTCTACTCATAAGGGGCCCCTATATCGTAGCACTTGCAGGACTAGTCGCAGGAGGTATTCTGACTGCATTTTGTGCATTTTATGCATCATATAAATCATGGGAATTGTGCAGTCCCTGGTATTTATTCTTATTTACCTTAGGTATTTATTCTTGCTGGGTATCTCACAAACCTAAAATCAGTTCAATTGAAGAAAATTCTCATTATATATCTATATTCACATTTATAATACTAATTATTTTATGCAAGCTGATACCTATCTCAAGCAAACTGGGTGTCATTTTGCTGCCATTCAGCGATAGCCTCTTAGGTATAGCTACGGCATATGGACTAATTGCAATATCAAGGAATAAATCAAGCATATTTCGTCGATTACTAACCACTAGACCACTTACAATCCTAGGAAAAATTTCATTTTCTTTATATTTAGTTCATTTATTTTTCATTTACTGTTTTCAAATAGCGTATAGACACCAGTATATAACTAATAATAAATATGTAGCCTTTATCATTTCTATATTTGGATGCTTGATACTAGCATTTATTTTTTTTAAAACTGTGGAAGAACCTTTCATCAGTTTATTGAGCAAATTAAAGAGTAGGACGGTTCAAGAATGAGCAACGAAAAAAGCACTGGAAGCAACAAGATCGAGTACGTCGTTCGCGCCAAAGACCTGACCAAAGAGTTCGTGATGGGTAACGAGACAACTCGTGCTCTGAAAGGCATCTCTCTGGACATCAAGCGCGGGGAGTATATCTCCATTATTGGGCCGTCGGGTTCGGGTAAGTCGACGTTCTTTAACATGATCGGCGGACTCGATAAGCCCAACTCAGGGACGGTGTTTATCAACGATGTGGACATGGCACAGCTCGATGCCAATGAGCTGGCGTTTCTTCGCTGCCACACGATCGGGTATATCTTCCAGACCTTTAACTTAATTCCTGTGATGACGGCGCTAGAGAACGTGATGCTCCCAACCGTCTTTGCGGGTAAGCCCAGCGATGAAGGCACCGCCCGGGCGATGGAGCTACTCGATACCGTCGGCCTCGGTCATCGCTACCACCATAAGCCAGGCCAGCTCTCGGGAGGTCAGCAGCAGCGTGTGGCGATTGCACGTGCTCTTGCCAATAATCCCGCGATTGTCCTCGCCGATGAGCCCACCGGAAACCTTGATCAGAACACAGGAACAGAGATTATCGCGCTTCTTCGCCAGCTCAACCAAGAACACAACGTGACGATTATCACCGCCACCCACGACCCGAAGATGATTCGCGTCTCGGACCGCGCCGTGATTATCCGCGATGGGCTTGTCGACAAGATTCAGACCCGCGCCGATATCGAATCAGAATTTACAGATGATGGACACTAAATAAACATGTTATTTCTACCCCTTCCCGCGCTTATTGCCCCAGCACAGCTTGCCCCCAAACCAGCCGATCTGCATGGCGCTCGCCTCATCGGCGATAAAGTGATCACGGCAGAGAACCTGCGCGGCTACCTGACTTTTATTGCCTCCGATGCTCTCCAAGGCCGTGATACGCCCTCGCAGGGGCTCGATGTCGCAGCGGAGTTTCTTGCCTTTCACCTGAAAAAATGGGGACTCAAGCCCGGTGGAGACAAAGGCACGTTCTTTCAGAAAATCCCCATGATCAAGATGGGCTTTGATGAGACGAAGTCCAGCCTGACGATTGCAGAGACTGCCGTTAAGTTCGGGGAGAGCTTTGCGATTGAGCGGGGCAATGGCAGCGCCACCGGGGACCTTGTGAGCATTACCGATGACCTTGGCTCGGCCGATGTCAAAGGGAAAATCGTGCTGCTGGGCCCCGAAGTCCGTGATACGGTACTCCCCAAAGTGCTTGAGGCGGGTGCGGTAGCCGTCCTGCGTACCTCGACTAACCAGAGCTGGTGGCGACGAAACGCGGTTCAGGCAAGCCGCAGGGCAGGTTGGCGCATGGAGCGCACCCCGACTCCTGAGCCACCCACCGCCGTCCCTGTGGTGATGTTGAGCCCGGAAGCAAGCGCACAAGCACTGCTGAGTGTCGGTAAGAGTGTCTCCGTGACCGTCCAGGCCAAGATCGAGCGCATCTATACCCAAAATGTTGTGGCGATTGCGGAAGGCTCCGACCCGAAGCTCAAGAGTGAGTTTGTGGCCGTGGGAGCCCACTACGACCATGTGGGAACCGGCGGACGCGGCACGGACACGATCTTCAACGGAGCGGACGACGATGGCTCGGGGACAGTGGCGATCCTCTCCATGGCCGAGGCAGCCGTGCAAGCGCGGCCCAAGCGCTCGCTACTTTTTGTCTGGCACGCAGGCGAGGAAAAAGGGCTCCAGGGCTCGTCGTACTTTGTCGACACCCCGACCGTCCCGATTGGACAGATCGTCGCGCAGCTCAATATTGACATGATTGGTCGCAGCAAGCCCGCAGGCGACACAAAACCCGCGAATAAGGATCTCTCGGGACCAAACTCCATCTATGTCATTGGCACCACCATGATGAGCACCGAGCTGGGCAAGCTGATTCACGAGACCAACGCCAAGTACCTCAAGCTCGACTACGATCCCAAGTACGATGCGCCCGACGATCCGAACCGTTTTTTTTACCGCAGCGACCACTTTAACTACGCCAAAAAAGGCATCCCAATCTGCTTCTGGTTTGACGGCGTCCATGAAGACTACCACCAAGTGGGCGATGAAGTGAGCAAGATTGACTTCAATAAGATGGAGAAGATCACGCGAACGGTCTTTCTAACCGCGATCAATATCGGAAACCTCCCCCAGCGCCCCAAAGTGGACAAGCCACTCAATCGGTAGAGTGCCAGCCCCCCCACCCCCCGCCGGGCGGGGGAGACAAGAGGAATTCCTTATATTTCCCCCATGCATGGGGGTCAGGGGGTAGGATGTACAAGCTAGTCTGGGCCGAGGAGTTTAACCAACCCGGCCCGCCCGATCCAAAGAACTGGAAGTTTGAGCACGGCTTTGTCCGCAACGAGGAGCACCAGTTCTATCAAGAGGCCAATGCCTGGTGCGAAAAAGGTAACTTGATTATTGAAGCGCGGCGGGAGCGGGTGAAAAATCCGGCGTTTAAGCCTGGCAGCAAGAGCTGGCGGGAGAGCCGTGAGTTCGCCGAGATTACCTCGTCGAGCCTGAGCACGTCGGGGCTTCAGAGCTGGCAGTACGGGCGCTTTGAGATGCGGGCCAAGATTGACACCCAGCTCGGGCTCTGGCCTGCGTTCTGGACTTTAGGCGTCGAGGGTGAGTGGCCCAGCAATGGCGAGATAGACATCATGGAGTTCTATCGTGGAGATCTGCTCGCCAATGTCGCTTGGGGAACCAAGCAGCGCTGGAATGCAAAGTGGGATAGCACTAAGACGCCGCTAGAGTCGCTCGGTAAAGACTGGACAAAGAAGTTTCATACATGGCGGATGGACTGGGACGAGACGGCTATCGAGCTTTCCGTAGATGGAAGGCTGTTAAACCGCACCGAGCTGGCAACCGCCACCAATCCCGATGGCAAGTGCCCGTTTAAACAGCCGCACTATATCTTAGTCAATCTTTCCGTAGGTGGTCAAAACGGGGGCGATTTCTCCAAAACCGTGTTCCCGACGCGCTATGAAATCGACTACATTCGGGTGTATCAGAAAAACGGAATATGAAAACAACACCTCTTCGCACCACGGTTATTGGTAGCTACCCGTTTCCAGGCTGGCTGGAGTTTGCCGCCGCCAACCTAGACAAATTTGGCCCCGACGATCTCGCGGAGCTTCAGGAAGATGCGGTGATCGCTGCGCTCCATGACCAAACTGCCGCGGGGCTAGACGTGATCACCGACGGTGAGCAGACGCGCCTTGATTTCAATCTAAGTTTCTACGGCTATATCCAGGGTATCGAGCTGGAGAGTGCGCCACCTCGTCACTTTGGCCCGCCTGCCCATGACCAGCGCGGCAAGCACCCGATTGTGGCGGCACTGACGGCTCCCAAGGGACTCGGGGCAGTGGATGAGTTCAAGCGGTTGCAGCGCTTAGCTCTCCCCCGCCGGGCGGGGGCTGGGGGGGGCGCAACTCTGAAAGCCTCGGTGCCGGGGCCGTACACGCTCTCGGGGCGGCTACTTCCCGGCGAGATTTATTCGGATCGCTGGGCGATTACGGAGGCGCTCTTGCCACTGGTGCAGACGGAGCTGGTTGCCTTGGTGGAGGCGGGGTGTACGGAGATCACGGTAGACGAGCCCTCGATGAGCTGCTATGCCCATAAAGAAGACCCGGAGCGCTTTGTCGAGATCTTCAATCGCACGGTCGCGCCGATTGTGGGCAAGTGCCATCTCTCCACCCATCTCTGCTTTGGCAACTACAAGGCCCGCGCCGTGGGGCCGCGCCAGTACGCTCCGATGTTTCCCGCGTTTCTAGGATTTTCCGCCGATGAGATCCATGTCGAGATGGCCAGCCGTGAGTTCGCGGAGCTGGAGATTCTGACGCAGATCGCCGAGGCCGGGAAGATCGCGGCGGTGGGGATTGTGGATGTGAAGAGCTACTACATCGAGACGCCCGAGGATATTGCGAGCCGCGTGCGGCGGTGCTTAGGGTTTGCTCCGGCGGAGCAGCTCGCCTTTGCTCCCGACTGTGGCCTCTCTCAAACCGCACGCTGGGCAGCGAAGAAGAAGCTTGCGAGTATGGTTGCTGGTGTGGAAATCGTCCGTAACGCGATACGATAGGGTCTATGGAAACACTTGCCCCTCCTCGTCGCCTTCCGCTGACGCGTGCCCAGGTGCGCTTGCTGGTGGACGGTGGCCTCGTGGTTCCGGGCACCTCGGAGTACATCCACGGAGACTTACTGGAGAAGATGCCACAGAACCCTCGCCATGTCCATGCTACCAAACGAGTTCGCCGGTCACTAGAAGCGGTGTTTGGTTGGGAGTATGTGGGCTCACAGTCGCCGATACGGGTCAGCCAGGACAGCGATCCTGAGCCCGATGTTTTTGTCCTCACACAACCCACGGAAGGCTTTAGCGATACACCCACCGCCTCAGACTGCGCTCTGGTAGTTGAGGTCTCGGATGCAACGCTGAGCTGGGACAAAAACGAGAAACTCAAACTCTATGCAGCCGCAAGCATTCCCGAGTACTGGATTGTGGACGTTGTCAACCGGCGGCTGATTGTCCACAGAGCGCCGCAAGGGGAAGACTATCTGGACATACACACCTACTCGGCGGTGGAATCCGTTTCGTCACTTGCCCACCCCAACTCCTCTCTTCCAATAATCGAGCTATTACCATGAGTGAAATCCCCCCCTCCACTATTCGTCTTCAGAAAGCCATCTCGGATGCAGGCGTTGCGTCGCGCCGCCGGGCGGAGGAGCTGATCGCGGGTCGCCGTGTGACCGTGGACGGCGTGGTGGTGACAGAGCAGGGTGTTCAGGTAGATCCCACGACCCAGAAGATCACGGTGGACGGTAAGGCACTACCCGTGCAAGGCAAGCGGCGCTATGTCGCGCTCCACAAGCCGCCGGGCTATGTCTGCACAATGAGCGACCGCCATGCGAAACTAAAAGTGACCGATCTTGTGACGATGCCTGGTGTCACTCTCAAGCCTGCGGGACGCCTGGACGCGGACTCTGAGGGCCTGATACTGCTCTCCGACGACGGCGATTTTATCTACAAAGTGACACACCCCAGCATGAGCCTGGGCAAGACGTATCATGTCACCGTGGAAGGCTCCCCGGAATCGGACACGCTCAACCGGCTGGCACGTGGGCTCACCCTCGAAGGGGAGACGCGGCGCACGGCGAAGGCACAGGTCACGAAGCTCGGCAAGTCGAGTAAGGGCTACACGCGGCTCGAAATGGTGATCCACGAGGGCCGCAAGCGCCAGATTCGCCGCATGCTCGATACGGTCGGGCACCCGGTTGTGCGCCTTATTCGAGTACAAGTTGGGCCTGTTCTGCTGGGAATCCTCACTCCGGGGCAGTGGCGCGAGCTAACACGCTGGGAAATTGAGGCAATCATGGCGTATAATGGCCCCGACGTCGCCGTCACGGAGGAGGGTTCTAAACCAAGTGAAACTAGTCATCGCAGTCGTCCACGACCGGGACCGGGGAAAGATCAGCGAAAGTCTGCTCAGGAACGGGTTCAAGTTTACAAAGATCGGATCAACGGGGGGCTTCCTTCGGGAGGGGAACATAACGTTGTTGATTGGGGCCGACGACAAGGACGTGGAAAGAGTTCTGGGCCTGATCAACGAGGCTAGCAAGAGTCGCAAGCAGTATGTCAATGTCCTGCCGCCCGACGCGGGACCCGTAGGAACCTTTATCCCCTCCCCCGTCGAGGTTGAAGTGGGTGGGGCCATTGCGTGGGTCGTAGATGTCGAGCGCTTCGAGAGATTTTAACATGATGGCAGTCGAGGTAGTTGGGGCAAGTGTGACGCCCCATGTTTCGGCCAAGACACTGAAGTTTTTCCGGCCCGCCGTTCCCTCAGCAGGTGCTCTCGTGCGCCTGATCGTCCGTGGCAGCTCCCCTTTTCGTCGCTCTGAGCTGCTCATTGAGGGCGAGAACCCGGCAGAGCGCATCGCCAGTAGCGCGTGGGGCTGGTGCGACTTCCCCCACGATGCTCCCGATGCCAGTGTTGCCGTCGCGCCGGGCCAGCTCACGGTTCTTACCTTTAACGCGCTCCAAGCCCTGCCCGAGTCTGTGATGCTCCAGTGGGATGAAGACAAGCCTGGAGTCAAAGTAGCGCTCAAGGCTACCGAGGTAAGTATCGCTGCTGCGACGTTTCTGGGTGAGAGCGTCCAACCTGACCGTCTCGTTCTCCACTTAGAAAACAAAGGAAATTCCAAAGCCACGGTTGAGTCTGTGCGCCTCTGGCTCCCCCCCGATCCGAAGCTACCCAATCGCTTTGCTGCGACGCCAGCGCTTGCGCCCAGTGTCCGAAATGTCCCCGCCCAAGACTTTATCGCCCTCACGCTAGAGACCGGCAAGCTCCCGCTTACCTACTGCCTGATTGAGGTCAAGCTGAGCACGGGCTCACTCTGGGCGCACCAGCGCATCAAGCGTGAGGCGTTTGATCTCTCCGGCGGCTGGGTTGGCGAAAAATACCTCACCGAGGAGCCGTATCTACGAGCACTGAAGAGTGTCCATATCAATGCGGCACATATCCCGCTTGTGCCCGGCTACTCCGATACAGGTCTGAGTGAAAAGTATCCACTCAAGCACTTCCACGGCTGCCAGCCCGTCGCAAGCTACGACAACGAGCGCGTGCTTCCCCGAGTCCATGCCGTTGAGTTTCTAGGGGAGCCACAGTACGGCGGACGAAAAGGCCCGACACCACCACAAGAGGTCTGGGGAAAGCTCGCACCGTTTGCTACCAGCCGCCTCGCCACGACGGTCACCTGGAGCGACCCACGAGGCTGGTGCCGGTACGCGGGAATCTCGGACTTTCCTCACTACGATGCCTACCGGGTCTGTGCCCCCGCCACGGACTCCTGGCGCAGCTACGAGTGGCCCGGCGGCGTAAAAATCTCCTGGGGCGCACCGCTCGAGACCATTGGTGAGCTGTGCCGGAGCCTGCGTGAGTGCTACAAGCCTGCGCCTACTGCCTACTGGTCGCAAGGCCCCCACGACGACTGGAAGGGCTGGCGTCCCCGTGGTGCGCCCACGCCCGATGAGCTGCGCCTGCAAGCCTACCACGCCCTCGCGAGCCGTATCACCAGCCTCTACTGGTTCAATCTCAAGCCCATTTCCTGGGTGCTGTTTCCCGACACCTTCGCCGAGATGCAGCGCATCGGCAGGGAGATTCGCCTGCTTGAGAGCTACTACCTGGAAGGCGCGGCAACGCACTTTGCAGCTACCAAGGACAAGTGGGAGCTCTCCGTGATCGCCGCGCCCCGCGGCGCGGTCTGTCTTGCTTGCGACAACGCCTACACGCCAGACGTCGAGAAGAAAGTGTTTGTCTTTGGTGCGCCTCGTACCAGCACGTTTAACTTCCCGCTCCCCGACTACCTTAAAAAGCCAGCCGAGGTTGTCCGGGTAGATGCCGATGGAGCGGTGCCCGTGCGCTGGCGAGCCACCAAGACCGGAATCGAGATCAAGGACACCCAGAGCAGAGTGGCAGTCTATATCACCTCAGCGCAGAAAGGCCTTGCCGAGCGCCTGGAGCAGCGACGGCAAGTGCTTATCACCGAAGAGGCTCGCTTTGATTTTAATCCGGGCTCCCGTGAGAGTGACCGAGAAGCTCTCCGCCAGATTTCGGAGAAAAAGCCAGGATGACCCTGCCGACTCTTCAGCAGGAGATTCGTGGTTGCCAGAAGTGCGTTACAGCGGGCTTTCTCCCGAGTGCCAATCCGCTGGTACTGGGTCAGCCTGGTGCGGAGATTTTTCTCATCGGGCAAGCTCCCTCGCGCACGGACAACGAGTCGGGGCGGTTTTATGAAGGACCAGCGGGGCGTAAGCTGCGTGGCTGGTTTCTGGAGGCGGGCTTTGAGGAGTCAGATTTCGGGACACGCATCTACGCCGCCGCGATCACCAAGTGCTTTCCGGGGCGCAATCCGGGTAGCTCGAAAGATCGGGTGCCCTCGCCTGCCGAGCAAAAACTCTGCCGCACCTGGCTAGATGCCGAGCTAGCGCTGGTTCAGCCATGCGCTGTCGTGCTTTTTGGCGGCCTCGCCATCAAGACTTTCTTGTCAAAAGCGCCCCTCGAGGAGCTGATCGGCCAAGTGTTTGAGAAAGAAGACGGGCGACTCTACCTGCCGCTTCCGCACTCCTCCGGGGCAAGCACTTGGCTCAACTCCACACACAACCAAACGCTGCTTGCCGATGCGCTGGTGCAGCTCAGAAAACTTCATGCAATCTAAGCTCTGGCGTGAGCGTGCCGTCGCCACCACGAATTACTGTTTGGATCGCTTCTGGGACGAGCGGGCGAGGAAGTTTCGTCCCACCACGCCCCCCAATCCCAAGGTGCTCCCCTGGGAGTTCATGTGGGGCAATGGGATCGCGTTCTCGATGTTAGCCGGTGCGGGCGATACCCCAAAAATGGGTGCGTTCTTCGAGGGACTCCAAGGCTACTGGGATACCAATGCTCCGATCCCCGGCTACGATGCCTATCTCTCGTCGCCGGGGAGCTCCGACAAGTACTACGACGACAACGCGTGGATGGTGCTGACTTTCGTTGAGGCCTATGAGAAGACCGGGGAGCGAAAGTATCTCCTGCGTGCCGTCGAGGCACTGCGCTTTGTGCTCTCCGGCTGGGACGAAAAACTCGGCGGCGGCATCTACTGGCGTGAGGATCATAAAAGCAAGAACACCTGCTCTAACGGCCCTAGTGCCATGGCCGCGCTTGCCGTGGCAAGACATCTCAACGCAAACTACTACGTCGGCTGGGCGAAGCGCATCGTCGCCTGGACCAACGCCAAGCTTCAAGACAGTGATGGTCTCTTTCTCGATAATTGCGATCTCAAGGGCAAGCTCGAGCGCACCAAGTGGACCTACAACGCCGCGCTCATGCTCCGCTCGAATCTGGCTATCTGGAAAGCCACCGGCGAAAAAAACTACCTCACCGAAGCCAACCGCATCGCGCTGGCGTGTGAGAAAGAGTTTGTCGAGCCTAGCACCAAAGCTTTCCGCGACGAAGCCAACTTCTCGCACTTGCTGGTCGAGGCATTTCTGGAGCTGCACCGTGAAACCAACGCACCCTATCTGCGCGCCCGCGCCGAAGCCTGCGGCAGCTTCGCCTGGAACACCCTCCGCGACCCGAAAGACGGTGGCCATTTCACGCGCTGGCGCATCGAGCCCAATCGTCAGCAACCCCGAAAATTACTCATGGACAACGCATCCGTTGCACGGCTCTACTGGTTGCTTGTCGCCTGAATAAAGGCTAGCAGCGGTGCGGTCTGGTGCTTGTCCCGGCGGCGTAGGACGACGATATGGCGCTCGGGGAGGGGGATACCGGTGAGGGTGAGGGCGACTAAGCGTCCTGCCGCGACTTCGGTGGCGATGGCGACGCGGGGTAGGAGCGAGACGCCTAGGCCGGCCTCGACCATGCGCTTGATCGCCTCGACGGAGTCCAGCTCCATCGTGACGCTGGCGGCGACGCCTGCATCGGCGAGGACGTGCTCGGCATAGGTGCGGAGGTTGGTTCCTGCGGTCATGGCTAAGAGCGGCTCGCCGGTAAGCTCAGTGACGGTTGCGGTGGCTTGGGTGGCTAGCTTGTGTCCGGGTGGAACCGCCAGCACGGTCTCGTAGATGCCCAGTGACTCGGAAACAAGAACCCCCTCCTGCTCCGCAGGCTCCCCCTCGGTCGTCACCAGCCCAATGTCTACCACGCCACTGAGCACCAGCTCCCGCACCCGCGCTGAGAGTCCGGTTCGTAGAGACAGCTCGATTCCAGGGTGCTCCTGCCGAAACTGCGTGAGTAAGGGCGGGAGCACATAGGTCGCCAGCGTGCTCGCCGCGCCAATGGCGATGCGTCCAACACGCCCCGCCGCCAGCTCCTCTAAGGCATCCTGCGCTTCATCCGTGAGGCGCAGGATATGCTCGGCGTAGCCAAGAAGTGTCTCCCCTGCCCCCGTGAGCTGGATGCTCTTGCCCAGCCGGTCAAAGAGTAGCGCTCCCAGCTCCGCCTCCAACGCCGCGATCTGGCGCGTAACGGCAGGTTGCGTCAGGTGCAACTCCCCCGCCGCCCGCGTAAAACTCGTCCGACGGGCGACGGTCACAAAGGCTTCAAGTTGACGTAGTTCCATGCGTAAATCACATCTATTCTATAAAATCAATTCATTGGGAGCATAACACGAAACCAGGTACAATACAACGTAAGAAAAGCAAAATCAGGGGGCTTTAGCCTCCTTGCTGAACCAGTGGGCCCATTTGTGCGCCCTAGAAAGAAAATCAATGTTTGATGTGATTCGTGAGTTTACCTACGCCGGGGGAAAAACCGGCAAGTATTGCTCGTTGCCGGAGCTGGAAAAACTTGGAATCGGGCCTGTGTCAACGCTGCCGGTCTCGATCCGAATTGTGCTGGAGTCGGTGCTGCGCAACTGCGATGGCGTGCGCGTGGCCGATGCCGATGTCAAGACTCTGGCGAACTGGGCAGCGACCGGTGAGCGCACGGCGGAGATTCCCTTTGTGGTTGCTCGCGTCGTGCTTCAGGACTTTACGGGCGTACCACTCCTGGTTGACCTGGCCGCGATGCGCGATGCCGCCGCCAAGCTGGGCAAGAACCCGAAGATCATCGAGCCACTGGTGCCGGTTGACCTGGTGGTGGACCACTCCATTCAAGTGGACGTGAGCGAGAGTGGCGATGCGCTTCAGAAGAATATGGAGATTGAGTTTGCCCGCAACGAGCAGCGCTACCAGTTCCTGAAGTGGGGCATGCAGGCGTTTGATACGTTCTCCGTTGTGCCTCCCGGAATCGGGATTGTCCATCAGGTGAACTTGGAGTATCTGGCCAAGGGTGTTTTAGTGGACGGCGAGGGCGTCTTCTACCCCGACACGCTGGTGGGCACGGACTCGCACACGACCATGATCAACGGCCTTGGTATTGTCGGCTGGGGCGTTGGGGGGATCGAGGCCGAGGCGGGAATGCTGGGTCAGCCAGTCTACTTCCTGACTCCCGATGTCGTTGGTGTGACGCTCACCGGCGAGCTCACTCCAGGCGTCACGGCGACGGACTTGGTTCTGACGCTCACGGAGATGCTGCGTGCGGCGAAAGTGGTTGGCAAGTTTGTGGAGTTCCACGGCGAGGGCGCGGCGTCGCTTAGCCTCACCGACCGTGCGACTATCGCGAACATGGCGCCTGAGTACGGCGCGACCATGGGCTTCTTCCCCGTGGACGAGGAGTCCTGCCGGTATTTGACGAACACGGGCCGCACGGAGGACCAAGTCGATGCGTTCCGCCAGTACTTCAAGGCGCAGGGGCTCTTTGGGATGCCCGCCGCCGGTGCACTGGAGTACAGCCAGCTCCTGACGCTCGACCTCAGCACGGTTGTCCCCAGTGTCGCCGGGCCGAAGCGTCCCCAGGACCGCATCGCGCTGACCGATGTGAAAGAGAAGTTCGGCGAGCTGGTCGCGGCCAACACCAAGTTCCAGATTCTGCCTATGGCCGGAAGCCCGGTATCGGATCGCAAGCTCGAAACCGAGACGTTAAGTGATGGCGATGTGGTGATCGCCGCGATCACGAGCTGCACCAATACGTCCAACCCGAGTGTCATGCTGGCGGCGGGCCTGGTGGCGAAGAAGGCGGTGGAGAAGGGCCTGACCGTCCGCGAGACCGTGAAGACGTCGCTTGGGCCGGGCTCACGCGTCGTGACGGACTACTTGACCAAGACGGGCCTACAAGAGTATCTCGACACGCTGGGCTTCCAGACGGTGGGCTACGGCTGCACGACCTGTATCGGCAACTCCGGCCCCCTAGACGCTTCCATCGAGAAGACGATTGTCGAGAACAACCTGACCGTGGCTGCCGTGCTCTCGGGGAACCGCAACTTCGAGGCGCGTGTGCACCAGAACGTCAAGGCGAACTTCCTGATGTCTCCCCCACTCGTGGTCGCCTACGCGCTCGCGGGCTCGGTGAGCATTGACCTGACCACGGCCCCGATTGGCACAGGCAGTGATGGCAGCCCCGTCTACCTCAAGGACATCTGGCCGACTCCGCAAGAAGTCGCCGCGCTGATCGGCTCCGCGGAAGATCCCGCCGTGTTCCAGAAGCTCTACGCAGGCTTTGCGGAGCAGAACCCGCTCTGGCAGGAGATTAGCTCCAGCACGGGCGATCTCTACGCCTGGGACGAGAACTCGACCTACATCCAGCACCCGCCCTACTTTGAGAACTTCGGGCCGGATGCCGGTGTCGCCGCCGATGTGATTGGCGCCCGCCCCCTCGCGATTCTCGGCGACTCGGTGACCACCGACCATATCTCCCCCGCCGGTGCGATCAAGGCCAGCTCCCCTGCGGGGCGCTACCTGGTGGAGCATGGCGTGGAAGCCGCCGACTTCAATAGCTACGGCTCGCGCCGTGGCAACGACCGGGTGATGGTGCGCGGCACGTTCGCCAACGTCCGCATCAAGAACCAGATGGTGCCCGGTGTGGAGGGCGGCATCACGAAGATCAATGGCGCGGGTGAGCCCGTGGCGATCTACGATGCGGCGATGGAGTACAAGGCCGCGGGCGTCCCGCTGGTGATTCTGGCGGGTCAGGAGTACGGCACGGGCTCCAGCCGCGACTGGGCGGCGAAGGGCACGGCGCTCCAGGGTGTCAAGGCCGTGATCGCGCAGAGCTTCGAGCGCATCCACCGCAGCAACCTGGTGGGAATGGGCGTCCTCCCCTGCCAGTTCCCCGACGGTGTCAGCGCCGCAACGCTGGGCCTTGATGGCACAGAAACCTTCGATCTGACGGGTGTGGCTGGGGGAATCACCCCGCGCATGGGCCTGACCCTGACGATCACCAAGGCCGATGGCACGACAATCGAGCAGCCCGTCACGCTGCGGATCGATACGCCCATCGAGGTGGAGTACTACCTCCACGGCGGGATTCTACCTTACGTCCTGCGCCAATTGGTGGCTAGGGCGTAATGTTCGGGGCATAGGGCGTCGTTTCACGGTCGGGCGTCATCACGAGTCCGGGCGGATAAATCGGCCCACCGGGTACCCAATGGGTGGTCGGCAAGAAGGCTAAAGCCCTCTTCGGTTCCTTAGGATCGAAGAGGGTTTTTCTGTTACACTATGCGATGCAACGACAACAGGAGACTACCCAACAACAAATCCCCCGGCGATCTGTTGGGGAGATACTCGTTGCCTTACTACTAATGCTCTGGGGAGCCATTTGGGGAACACTTTGCGCAGTTGATTTTTTTGGCCTCCAAAGGGATTCACCTTACTTTCAGATATACGTCTTAATAATCATGCTGGTTACCGCAAGCGTGAGCACATTCGCTGGTGGGCTTTTCTCACTTTTGCGTTACCGGCGAATTGCTTTCTATTTTTTGATGCTCGCTTCATTTTGTATTTGCATCGCTGGCCTGTGCGAGTTCTGGTTATTAGGTGGGATTCACTTCGGACTGTGGATACTACTTCCCATAGTTGGAATACTAGCGACAGCTTCTGTCGTGTTCTTCCTAGGTCGCTGGATAGATCGTCAGGGAGAACTTGGTACATAGCATGCGTCTGTCCAAGTCCTTTGCAGGGGAATAGCGCGATATAATTTCCCCATGACCATCACGCTCGATAAACCCACTCAACGGCGTCTGGAGGCTCTGGCGAAGAAGCAGAACCGACCGACTGAGGAAGTCGCGGCCTCGCTCATGGCGGCGGCACTTTTCAAGGAGCCTGCTGTAGATCGAGAAAGTACGCTGCTCAGGCTGATCTCCGAAGGGCTCCCCGAGAGTTTCTGGAGCCGCAAGGCAGTGCTGGATACAAAAGCCGAGGCAGGGACACTCACACCTGATGAGCATATCGAGCGCCTTGCGTATCTCACGGAAATGGAGCGCTGGCAAGTGGCACGGTTGGAGGCAGTGGTCGAACTAGCGCAGCTTCGAGAGGAAACGCCCCAGACGGTCATGCAGAAACTGGGCATTCTCCCGGTCTGATGCGGCTCACGGTAGACCAACACGCCGAGGTGCGGCGGCGAGCAAACCGACTCTGTGAGTACTGCGGCAGGCCGGACTGGTTCTCCCCCGATCCGTTTGCGATTGATCACATCTATCCCGCCAGTCGGGGCGGCTCCGATGGGCTGGAAAACCGGGCCTATTGTTGTGGCGGCTGCAATGGTGCAAAGTATGACTGTATCGAAGCCCCCGACCCGACGACTGGGCAACCAGCTCCCCTCTTTCATCCGCGTCAGGATAGCTGGGAAGATCACTTTACCTGGAACGCAGACCAGACAGAGATGATC
>NZ_CBAYMC010000079.1:0-16418 GCF_964826245.1 Armatimonas sp.
AACCCACTAGTCGCCTGAGCGCCCGCAGCAATGCCGAGCGCTGGCTGACTCGCTTCGCGCCCCTTCTGGAAACGTCCCTGGAGCCTGATGTCGAGACGCTTCGCCAGCTCAAAGAGCTACGGCAAGAGGGAGAGAAGTGCATCCCTGAGCTGAGTGCTTGGGCAACCGAGGACGATCAGATCCTGCTGGCTACGCTCCGTGATGCGCTGAACCACCTGAAGGCCAAAGAGGCGAGCCTACGGCCTTCGTTAGATCCAAGGACAGGAGCGCTGAACCTCACGGAGCTACGCGCCAAAATTGCGGAAGCCTCGGCACGACAAGAGCTGGGTGAGACAGAAGTGGTTCCCAAGAGCTTGGAGCTTCTTCTCACGGGCGGGAACCTTATGGCGGCGGCGGGTATTGGGATGTTTGGCCTGTTCTGGAATAGCTTCACGCTGGTTCACGCGACTTTTATGATCGGGGGAATGTGGAAAGCCTTTGGCCCCATGGCGCTCTTTCTGCTGGCGTTCTACTCGCTCTTCTTTGGGGCGGGTTTTATGATGGCAAAAAACGCTCTGGACACGGCGTCCAAAGAGGAGCTTCTCCTACAAGAGGGCACGCTGACGATTCGAAAAACCCTAGGGTTCTGGGTGCGTGCGAAGAAGATCGTGCTGGGCCCACAGAGCCGCGTGGGGCTGGAGGTTCCTCAGGTTCGACAGAAAGGCTCCCGCGCCATGGTAATCACGGTCAACGATGCCGAGGGCAAGAGTCACCAATTTGGCCTTACCGCCCCGGAGCATCTCAAGAGCGAGTATGTCCGGCAGCTCAATGCGATTCTTGCAGCATCCTGAGGAGCGCCTCAGCGGCATCCGGCGAGTGGTTGTCACTCTCGCGCCAGCGCTTGCCCGCCTCGCGAAGTAGCTTTTCCTCGCTGATTCCGCTTTGGTGGGCAGCAAAGAGCAGGCCCGGATCGCAGAGCAGTGTGGCCTCATCCAGGCGCACCTGGTCAAAGACCAGCGCCAGGATCTCCTCAGCAGCGGCAAGTGCCCCGTTCTGGGGGGCGAGCTTAGGAATATTTGTTGGAAGGCTCGCCAGACCCGCCGCAATCGCCTCGGCACTTAGGTCCGTTAGTCGAACACCGGCACCTGCCGCGACGCAGCGCTCGACGCGTGCTTCTTGATCGTCCCAGCCCCGTGCCAGTGGCAGAAATAAGCACGGGACGCCGCTGTGGAGCAGCTCCCACACGGAGTTGAAGCCACCCGCTGTGATCGCGCCGTCAAAAGCCCGAAAGCACTCACTCAGCACCGGTCGCCGCGTCCACGAGACATTGGGCGCGGGAAACTCGCGCCCGCGGTAGAGCATTCCCGCCCCGAGCGTGAAGTGAATCTCCGGGAGTGCTCGCGCTGCTGTTACCAATTGCTCAAAAAGCGCCTCCGCGTCTTTATCCCCGCCACCGCCTGTGGAGGCATAGAGCGCCTTTACCCCCTCGGGAATCCCCAGCCGTGCACGGGCCTCGGCTTTCTCATAGGTCTCCTCCACCGAGCGCAGCAGAATCGGTGGAACCCCGACGGCCTTCTCTTGCGCAAACTCTGGCAGAGGTGTGTCGTTGGTGCCGTCTTCCTCGGGCAGGATGATCTTGTCGTAGCCACGCAGCGCACTCTGAAACGTCGGCTGGTTTGCGACTTCGGGCCGCACGGCGCGGCACACAAAGACATTCTTACTCCCGAGGTCTAGCACGTCGTAGAGCTCGTGGAAGCTGCCTGCCGGAAACGTGTCCACCAATAAAATATCGGGCGAGAACAGATTGATCGCGTTCCATACCCACTGCTTGCCCAGCTTCCGATAGCGTGCCGCGCTAAAGCCGCCGCCGCTGACGATATTTTTCGAGGGAATCTTAAAGGCCGGAAAGTCGTGCACCAGCGCAAGTCCATCGCCCTCACTCGATGTCAGAATCACCAGCTCCAGCGGCTCCCCGAGTGCCCAGCAAAGCCGCCGAAGCTGGCGTGCAATCGCAATCGTGCGCGTCAGATGCCCCAGCCCCAGGCCATTGACAGCATAGCAAAGCACCCTCAGCGGAGTATTAGGACGCCGCATGAGCTACTCCGTGCGTGTCCAGTCAGCAATGGTTAGGTCGGGAACACGTCCGAAATCTCGGGTATTTCGTGTGACGACAGTGGCATTACATCCTAAAGCAATGGCTGCAATACGCAGATCCATCTTGCCAATGTTGAGTTTTTGAGTGAGTAAGTTACGGTATGTCAGTATGGCATCTTGGGAGAACCCTAAAATGGGTAATCGGCCCACGAAGCGTACGGTTTGTGCGAGGCGGTCATAGGCACGCTCTAGCTCAGAATCCGAACGAAGCTGTCGCATTAGGGTGTACCACCCTGAGAGTTGCTCTTCGACGGTAATTGCCGTAATGGCTACCTCATTTGGGTCGGTTTCTTGGAGCTTCTGAATGATCGCCGTGTTGCCTTGACGTAACAGAGTGAGCGTATCCGTATCAAGAATAAATTGTGGCATGGGAATCAGTAGTTAGGATCTGCTTCTTTTTCATCTCGATAGGTTCGCATCGCGGCTACCCAATCGTCAACGAGAGGGTCGTCCTTGAGGTCACCTGCTATTGCCAAGAAAGGATTGGTAGGGGGGAGATCAAGCATTGCAATAGACTTACCGCTACGGAGCATCTGCTGGAGGGCACGGATGGCTTCATCTGCACTTGGGCCTTCTGCAACGAGATCCCACGCTTTGGCGCGGAAGATGTGCGCACTGATCTGCTCCACAAGAACGGGTACCTGCATGATGATTCCTCCTGAACGATCTTACCGAGAACTATTTTATCGCCTTACGAGTCGTCGCGGTTCCAGGAGCTATCGGAAGCGCTGGAGTCGTAGCCGGGGCGCTCGTAGGCGTAGTTGGGGTTGGCTTCGTGGTACTGGGCCACTTCGGGGATAAAGTTGCCATCTATGCGCCCGTCGGTGATGACGTCCCACCACAGAAACTCTTCCAGCAGCGAGGGGCGGTAGTAGTCGTCGTAGACATAGACCACTTCGGTGACGCGCTCGTAGCGATCCCCGAGCTTCTGGTAGCGCCCGGTGCGTCCGAAGCGCTTGTCCCACTGGTCTTGTGAGAAGTCTTTATTGCGGTAGCGGTAGCGGTCGGTGTCGTAGCGCATTTTCTCCTCGCGCAGCTTCCCCGAGCGCTCTAAAAGCCCCGCCAAGTCTTCCTCGATCTTGTTGTGGGTCTCTTCCAGATACTTGATCTGGTGCGTCACGCCATCTATCGCCAGCCCCGCGCGTTTTGCCGCTTCGGGGTCGGGGAGCTTGTCGGTGCCCCGGACGGCGGCGTATGCGGCCAGGTCTTCTCCGACACGGGCACGGGCCTGCTTGGGCAAGTCCGCCTGCTCCGCCGTGAGCTTCTCGTGCTCCCAGATCAGTGCCTCGATGGCCGCCTGCTCGCCCTTGAGCCGCCCGACACGCTCCCCGAGAACCGTGTTCTGCTCCACCCGGTCGTTGTAGCGCTGGACGAGCTCGGCAAAGTTGCTGGCTCCCAGCGCCGCCACGGCTTTATCGGCGTTCTTCCAGTCCGTGAGATACTCGCCTTTGAAGAAGCGGAAGATGCCCTGATGCGGGTAGCGTGGCGTTCCCCACTCGCGCCGGATCAGCTCACTTACGCCCGGCTGGCTTTGGAGCTTGGTCAGCTCGCGCTTGGCTTCGTTAAAGAGCGGCTCGACTTCCCGAAGCTCGGTCTCTAGGCGCAGCTTGCGGATCTCTCGCTCGGCAAACTGCGGGTTGGCCGCGAGCGCGGCGAGGCGCTCTCCAACTTTCTTGCCGCGCTCTTGCACCTCGTTGTAGCCCCACAAAAGCGCTGGAGCCCCCAGCTGCTCGGCGAGCTGCGTGACGCTTTCTGTACTGAGTCCTCCTGGAAAGCTGGCATCGGCGAGCTGCGCTTGGGCATCTTCGAGGCGCTCCTGAAGCCCGGCTTGCTTCTCTGCATTGCTCTTGCGCAGCCCCTCAAAGCGGTTGGCATGGGCATCGTACTGCCGAAGCTCCACATCGGCGGCCCGGACAAAATCATCGACATCGTACATAGAGCTTCATTTCGCGATCTGAGTCAGATACTCCTCTGCTGATGCGCAAACATGGCCGCGCGTGTGCTGGAGCACGGCCCGCTCCGCCACGTTCTTGAGGCTTGTGTCCTTGATGCTTCCTAGCGCCAGCAGTCCTGCCACGGCCAGCGGCTCGAAGAACGCATTATGGCGTGCTTCATCTATGGCCTTTCGGGTGGCGATCTGAAGGCCGGTGCGCTGCTCCAGTGTCAGGCGGAAAAGCTCATCGGTGGGGGTGCGGGCCAGAAGAGAGGCCAGCCGGTCGCGCACAGGGTTTTGAAGTGTCGCGCTCTCCCAGGCTAGGGACGCAAGCGCCAAGAGTGCGCCAAGCTCAGTCCGCTCCACCCGCTTCACCCGGTCAACTAAGAGCGTCGCAACCGCCTCGACCCGCTGGAGAGATTTCCTCTTGTTGCTATCTCGCCACCCCCCGGAAGTGAACAGGAAGATATAAAACGGAAAATGGATCAACTTGTGTGAGTGCCAGTAGTAACCGATGCAGATTAGGATGTAGACACTTAGCAAGGCAAATATTAGATATTTCCGATGGCGAATCCTTTGGTGTTCTTTCTTGAGCAGGCGCGTCAGCAGTGGGATTGCGGCCTCGGGTTCGTAGCGGGCTAGCTCGCGCTCCGCATCCACGACTCCCTGATTTTTGACGATCTGAGCCAGGCGCTTCTCGCGCTCTTTTTCGGTTCGGGTTTGCTGAACCTGCATCTGCATCATTAGGGTTTAGTGTACCGCGCTGAGGTACTCCACGGCGGCGGCTTGGACCGCCGTCCCTGGCAGTGCCATCGCACGGGTGGCTTGCTCCCGGAGCGCGGGGTCTTGGAGGGTTCCCAGGGCAAGAAGCCCGGCACTGGCGAGGGTGGTGAAGCGGTCGTCTTTGCGAACGCTGACCAGCGCGTTTGCTGTCACCGTGCGTAGAGCCGCCCGCTGCGCCTCGGTGAGGGTAAGTAGCTCCGATACCGGCGAGCGAACCAGCGCCACTTCCAGAAAAGCCCGGCAGGTGTCGCGCTCATTGCGGGAGCCAAAAAGCCCGGACTCTGCGATGATAAGAACCGCGCCAAGGCTCTGCCGACTCCCGCGCTGGATACACGCGGAGGCAACAAACTGCGCGTTCTTGCCTCGAAGCGTCGCTGACTTGCTGACTGAGGTCACAACTCCATGCACGATGCGAAGCGCGATTCCCACACCGATGTAGGTTACGAACTCACTCTGACGAAACGTGGTAACAAACCAGAGGACGAAGGCCACACCGCTTGCTCGATTAAAAAGCTTGCCCAGCGTGCGCCGCAGCTTCTGCCGACGGCGCTCACGCACCAGAATCGCCGCCAGCGCTTCTAGAACCTGCTCAGGGTCGTAGAAGGCAAGCGTGGTCTCGACCAAGCGCAGGTCACGGCGGTTGAGCTGGCGCGTGAGATCGCTTTGTAGGGAGGGAGGCAGGACGCTTTGCGGTCGAAGAGACACAGTCTCCAGTATAGCGGTAAAATAGACGCGTATGAATCGCCGCCGTTTTCTCGTTTTTATTCCTCTGTCCGCGCTTGCTCTCGGTCTAGGACTGGCCGGGTGCCCAAGGCCTGAAGACCCCGCGCCGACACCCAACAACCCCATCGGCAAGACAGGCTCCGCCGACACCGGAGCCTTCAAAGACCTCGACCCGTGGATTCTCAAGACCACCGACCTGAGCGCCAACCGAGGCAACCACGGAATCTATCTGAGCAACGGAACACTGGGCGTGACTTTCGGTGCCAATGGCGGGGCGGATAAGAATAGCATCGCGTTCTCCGCGGGGGGCTACGATGACAAAGAGAGCTTGAAGCCTAGTGGGCAGTGGCCTTCGACTCTACACCCCGCACCGGTGGCAGGGGTAGCCTACGAGCAGACCCTCGACCTGCGTCAGGGGATCTTGACCACCAAACAAGGCGTGACCACGGTGACATCCTTTGTCTCCCTAGCAAACTCAGCGATCTGTGTGGTGAATGGCTTGCAGGGGATTGAGTGGGAGTTTGCAAAGGGCGAAGCCCCTGACTACGACAAAGAGCTTACCGCCCACAAAGCGGCTTGGGAAAAACGGTGGGCGGGGCGCGATATTGTGATTGAGGGCGATCCCGAGGCGCAGCAGTTAGTCCATAAGCTGATGTTCGATCTGATCCAGTCGGTGCAGCCGGAGGGGCAGTTCTCGATTGCGCCCGAGGGGCTCTCGGGGGATTTCTACAAAGGCCATATCTTCTGGGACGCCGAGGTCTGGATGTTTCCGGCGCTTCTGGCGCAGCATCCCGATCTGGCCAAGACGATGCTGGAGTATAGATTTAGCCACCTCGCGCAGGCAAAGGCGCAGGCGGCAAAGCAGAGCTGTAAGGGTGTAGATTTTCCCTGGGAGTCGGCGAAATCGGGCAACGAGACCGCGCCTGGTGGCTTCTCGGAGGGGCGGCACGTGACGGCGGGCGTGGGCTGGGCGACGTGGCAGTACTGGCTCGCGACGGGCGATAAAGCCTGGCTGGAGTCGCGGGGCTGGCCGCTGCTCTCGGGGATTGCGGAGTACTTTGCCAGTAAGGTCAAGAAAAACGCGGCAGGCGGCTACGATCTAGGGCCACTCACCGGACCGGATGAGCTGCACATGGGCGTGACCAACAACGCCTACACCAATGCGATGGTGCTCAACTGCCTGAGCGCCGCCACCGAGGCCGCTAAGCTACTCGGAAAACCGACCAACCCGGTCTGGGCGAGCGTCGCAAAGGGCTTGGTGATCCCGAAAAACGCCGATGGGGTGATCCTGCGCTGTGATGGCGATGATGGCAAGCCGGGCACGAAGCAGGCCGATGGCGAGCTCTTGCTCTGGCCCGCGCAGCACCCCGACGCCGACGCCAAGACCTTTGACTTCCATAAAAAGCGCCCGATTAAAAACGGCCCCGCCATGACCGACTCGGTGCACGCCCTGATCGCCGCCCGCCTAGGCCGTGCCGATGAGGCCGAAGAAGAGTTCCGCGCCAGCTACCGCCCGTTTGTCCGTGGGCCGTTCTTGCTCTTCTCCGAGAAACGGAGCCTAGATCGGTGCGTCTTCACCACGGGCTGTGGGGGCGTCTTGCAGGCGGTTCTCTATGGCTTTGGCGGTCTGGACTTTACGCACTGGGAGACAATTGAGAAAGCACCCGTCGCACTGCCCAAGGGCTGGACGAAGCTCGAAATTCAAGGCGTGAGCTATCAAGGCAAGCGCTACACACTCACCGTGACGCCGCAAGGGCGCACGCTTAAGGCACAACCATGAACTACAACACCTTTGTAAAACTGCGCGGCGTCGGCTGCGTCGCCCTGATCGCCGCCCCGCTCGCATTTTTCGTTTTCCGCCCGAAGGCAAACAACGCACCTGCGCCCGCGGCCCCGCCGCCGGTTGCTGTGTCAACCTCCCCCGGCGCTGAAGCGCCACCCCCTCCGGCAAGCGAAGGAGGAGCTGGGCAGAGCGTGGAGGGTGGCTTGTCCGATGTAGACCGTGAAGTTCTCAAGATGCAGAAAGAGCCGCTGGACAAAGGCACGCCCGATGCCAAAGGCCCCAAGTGGCGCGTGAAGAGTGGGAGCGTGGTGATCGAGCTGCGCTGCGATCAAGACAAGGGCTACACCACCTGGAACCGCGCCAAGGTGGATGCCAACAACAACAAGCAGTTCGATGAGACGTGGGCCTTCAAAAAAGACGGCACGGTCGAGCGCAAAGTCGCGCCGGGCGACGATCAGAACTACACCCAGACCTTTGTGCTCGATGGAGACAAGTGGGTCGCGAAGTAGCCCGCCTGCACGAGACGCGGCTTAATCTCCTGCCGACGGTCGGGCCGCAGAGTGTGAGCGTCGTGCTGACCAATGCCTGCAACCTGCGCTGCCTGACCTGCTGGAGCTACTCGCCACTCCGAAATACTCTCCCGATGGCGGACTGGCGACGGAAACGCCTTGATCGTGCGCTGCTCCAGCCACTCTTTGCGGAGCTGGCCGCACTGGGCACCGAGCGCGTGATCTTCACCGGCGGCGGCGATCCGCTGGCGCACCCTGAGTGCCTCGATGTCTTTGGCGATGCGCGGCAGGCAGGTTTGAAAGTCACGCTGATCTCGAACCTCACACTGGTTCGGAGCCGCGAGGCGTTTCTGGCGCTCAAGCTCACCACGATCCTGGCCAACTTCTCTTGTGCCGACCCCGAGACCTATGTCGCCTTTCATCCGGGCCGCACCGAGGCCGATTTTCACACCCTGATTGCGCTGCTCAAAGAAGTCGTCGCTTCGGGGACGCAGCTCAAGCTGGTCTTTGTGGTCTGCGCGGTGAACTGCCATGTTCTGGGAAAAGCCCTCATGCTCGCCAAAGAGCTGGGCGCCTCGGTTCAGTTCAAGCTGATGAGCGCCATCGACGAAACCCAGTCGCTCGTGCTGAGCGAAGCCCAGCGCGAGGCACTCTTTGCCGAGCGAGCGCAGCTAGAGAGCATCGGAGCCAACGCAAACTTACACACGTTCTACACCGAGCTCTCGGGCAGCGCACCGGATCGCTTTCCGATAGATGAAGTCGGCTGCTACGCAGGCCACTGGTATGCTAGAGTGGACGGCGATGCCAATGTCCGTTTTTGTTGCAACCCGAACTCCGAGCTAACGCTCGGCAATCTCCACGAAACGCCGTTCACCGAACTCTGGCGTTCACAAGCCTGGCACGCCCTCCGCACCCGCCTCCGCTCCGGCGACTTCCTCCCCGGCTGCGAGCGCTGCGGCAAGTTCGACCTGAACCTGAAAGTAAAACATTTGCTAGCGGAGTCCTGATGCCATGAAAGAAATCATTGACCGAATCTCTCCCGACTATACGCTTTTGAAAAGTGCCAATGTACTCAGGGAACTTAAAGTTACTGAGGTTCAACGGAAAGCAATTGTGGATGCTTGGATGAAAGGGGAGGCGGATCACCAGGCGGCAATAAAACGAGAGCCAAGACTTGCCTTTGTCCAATTGGCACACTTCGACAAGGTGGCAATGTATACCCTTCCTCACTTGAAAAGAGTTCCTCTGAATCAAGAGCAACTACGATCTCTTAAACGCCTACGATTGCGTCAGTGGGATATTTATTGCCTTACGTTCACCGACGTCCAAATGGCTCTTGGGCTTTCTGGATTTGGCTTCTACAATGCTTGGGATAAAATTGACCAAGAGCATTGGCAAGCTTGGCATCGCTACCTTAAAGGAAATCATATTCCAAAGGGAACGGGAACAGCGAGTATGGACTGGGATCTTCGTAAGAAAAGTCCGACGGAACAAGCCCAAGCTCAGCGCTGGAGGGCTCAGTGGGGCGTAGCTCGCTTTCGGAAAAAGTGGGAGGCCGTCAAACAAACTCTTTCTCCAAAACAGTGGCGTGCTTTGGTGGAACTCCTTGGCTACGAGCCGCTGGGAACTCCGACCCCGTATTCTGGGTCTTGAGGGGCATGGGAAAACCGACTCTCAACGACCACACTATTCTGGAGCCGCTCCGCCAGCGCTGGAGCCCCCTTGCTTTTGACCCGAAGCCCGTCCCTGCTGAGACGCTTCTCTCGCTTTTTGAGGCCGCCCGCTGGTCCGCGTCGTGCTTTGGCGAGCAGCCGTGGCGCTTTATTGTCGGCGTGAAGGCGAACGATCTGGCCACGTTTGAGAAGCTGGCAAGCACGCTGGTTCCGGGGAACTCCTGGGCGAGCAAGGCTCCTGTGCTGATCCTGGGGGTCGCTAAAAAGACCTTTGCTCACAACGGCAGTGAGAATCGCTTTGCGTCGTACGATGTCGGCCAAGCCGTCGGGCAGCTCACGGTGCAGGCCGCGGCTGCGGATCTCTACCTTCATCAGATGGGGGGCTTTGATGCCGCCAAGGCGCAGGAAATCTTCGCCATCCCCGATGACTTCGCGCCACAAGCATTGATCGCGCTGGGCTATCTTGGCGAGGCAGAGCTCCTGGGCGATGAAGGCCAGAAAGCGCGGCACAACAACCCCGCTCGCGCCCGAAAGCCGCTCTCGGAGCTGGTGTTCTCGGAGTGGGAAACACCGGCGTTTTGATCTCGCCGCGCTACTTCGGAATTCGCGTGGTGGATGCTGCCACGGGGCGTGGCGTGCCATTGGTCGAGCTGCGGACGACCAACGACGTTGCCTATATCACCGATAGCGCGGGGTGGATTGCCTACGATGAACCAGGCCTGATGGGCACGAAGATCTGGTTTGCGATCAAGAGCCATGGCTACGAGTACCCCAAAGATGGCTTTGGCTACTCCGGTGTCGCGCTGATCCCAAAGCCAGGCGAGGCGGCGACGATTAAGCTGCCACGCAAGAATATCGCGGAGCGGCTCTATCGGGTGACGGGGCAGGGCATCTACCGCGACTCGCAGCTCTTGGGAAAGCCCGTGCCCAAGGGAATCGCGCAAATCAACGGACGTGTCATGGGCCAGGACTCGGTGCTCGTGGCGCTCTATAAAGGCAAGCTTCACTGGTTTTGGGGGGATACGTCGCGCCCTGAGTATCCCCTGGGGCAGTTTGGAACCGCCGGGGCGACTTCCGATCCGCGCGACAACCCCGACGAGGCGATTCGGCTACGCTACTTTGTGGACGAAAAAACCGGCTTCTCCCGCCCGATGTTTCCGAGTCCCAAAGGCCCCGGCCCGGTCTGGATCACCGGGCTTGCTGTGATTGAAGGCGGCAGCAAGCTGGTGTGTCTTTACAGTCGAATGAAGGACTTGGGGACGTGCGTGGAGCGTGGTCTTGCGGTCTTCAACGATGCGAAAGCCTGCTTCGAGCCCGTCGCCGAGTTCGATCCTAAACAACCCGAGCCGCTCACGGGGCACCCCTTTTTGCACGATGGCTGGCTCTACGGAACGTACGAGGGGGGCGCGCCCAAGCCTTGTGTTCGGGTCAAGCCGACGCTGGCAGCCATGAAAAACCTCAAGAGCTACGACCACTTTACGGAGCCGAAGCTGAGCCTAAAAGACGCGAAAACGGGCGATCTCATCAGCAACCACGGCGGCTCGGTGTTTTGGAACGCCTATCGCCAGCGCTGGGTGATGATCTTGCTGGAGAAGCTCGGAAAGTCTAGCAATGTCGGGGAGGTCTGGTACGCAGAGGCCAAAGACTTGAGCGGGCCGTGGGACAGGGGCGTTAAGATCGTCACGCATGACAAAATGGATTTTTATAACGTGACGCAGCACCCGTACTTTGACCGGGGACGCTATCTCTACTTCGAGGGAACCTATGTCAACACGTTCTCCGGAAACCCTGAGGCCACGCCCCGCTACAACTACAACCAGATTCTCTACCGCCTCGATCTGGAGGAGAAGCGCCTTCGGGTGTAGAAACAGAGCACAGATACAATCGCGCCGTGCGGGCGCGATAAATTTCATGAAGGAAATAAACAAGACATGAAGATCGGAATCTTCACCGCGCTGTTCCACGATCGCCCGATCGAGGCAGCGCTCGACTATATCGCAGAGGCGGGCATTCAGTCCGTTGAGCTAGGTGGCGGAGCCTATCCGGGAAGCCGTCACTTAGACGACATGGGCGGCGCAAAGGCGCTGGCCACCGATGCGGGCAAGCGCAAGAAGCTGGTACAGGCCATCGAGAGCCGCGGGCTGATTCTCTCCGCGATCTCCGTGCACGGCAACCCACTGCACCCCAACAAGAAGATCGCCGAAGAGCACCACCAGGCGTTCGAGGATGCGGTTCTCCTGGCCGAGGCGCTCCACGGTGATGGGATCATGCCCCAAGCGACCGTCAATGGCTTCTCCGGCTGCCCTGGCGACTCATCCCGCGCCAAGAACCCGAACTGGGTGACCTGCGCCTGGCCCGATGAGTTCCGCGAGATTCTAGACTATCAGTGGCGTGTCGCCGCTCGCTACTGGCGTGCCCAGAACCGTTTCCTCAAGCAGCACAACTGTGTCTTTGCGATCGAGATGCACCCCGGTTTTATCTGCTACAACAACGACACGCTCCTGAAGCTGCGCAAAGTGGCGGGGGATCGTATCGGTGTGAACTTTGATCCATCGCACTTGTGGTGGCAGGGCATTGACCCGCTGGCCGCTGTTAGAGAGCTAGGCGAGGCCGGAGCGCTGTTCCACTGCCACGCCAAGGACACTCGCATTGACCCGCAGAACAGTGGCGTCAACGGGAACTTAGACACGCAGAGCTACGGCGACATTGCCAATCGCTCCTGGGTCTTCCGCTCGGTGGGCTACGGCCACGATGAAGCCTGGTGGAAGGACTTTGTTAGCGTCCTGCGCATGGTCGGCTACGACTACGTGCTCTCGATCGAGCACGAGGACGGCCTGATGTCCAGCGCCGAAGGTCTGCACAAGGCCCTCGATGTCCTCAAGCGCTCGGTGATCTCTGAGCAACCTGGCCCCATGTTCTGGGCGAAGGACTAGGCCCCTCCTCCCCTGCCCCCTCCTCCCAGGATTGGGAGGAGGGCTTCATGCAGATTCTCCAATACAAGCCGACCCGATCAATAAGCTCGATGCCGGGGAGCTTGCCGTTTGCCAAAGAGCATCAGGCGGTGGTGCGAAAGAGCTTACTGGTTCCGAGAATGGGTGCGCACGCCCTGTGGGGCAAGACGAGCTCGTCAAGCGCCTCACCCAATAGTGACTTAGGAGAAAAGAGAGCCCTAAGAAACGAGGAAGTACACCACGCGAAGTGCCGTGCCCGTGCCCTTCGGGTGGCGCTTTCCAGAGAGCGTTACCGTGAGGGTATGTGCACCTAGCTTGAGGTCGTCGGCGAGGATCACGGCCCAGGGAAGGTGGAGCCCACCGCTCCAGGGAGTGAAGGTGTCTTGCGCGGGGTAGGGCTTGCCATCTAAGACCACCTCCAGCGTCCCGGTGTCTGGCCCGGCGGCAATCATCAGGCCGACGGCCTTGCCCGTAAATGTGAGCGTAAAGTGGCTCCCTGGTGTGGTGCTGATAAGCGCCGGAACTCTCACAAAGCCTTCCCGAGTGCCCTTCCCATCGGTGGGCTGCCACGATGGATCCAGGGTGAAACCAACAAGCTGCGTCGCTTCGCTGGGGAGCACATAGCGTCCCGAGGCATAGCTACGGCCATCTACAGGTTTAGGGAGGGGCAGTGGCTTGTTGGGACGTGGCGTGCTTAGCGCAGTATCCAGCAGGTGCGTGATGCTATTGGCGTAGAGCTGGTGCCCAAAAGGCGAGGGGTGAAGGTCTTTGAAGTCTTGCTCCCACGTAAACTCACCCGCGGCGATGCGCTCGGCCACCTCACGGGTAAGATCCAGTGACGGATTCTGGTAGCGCTCGGCTACTTTCTCATGCTGCACCACAGCCACCGGCATCTTGCCTTGTTTCCAGCTCTGGACGTGCTCGGGCATGGCAAAGTGCAGGTGCACAATGTCGCAGTGGGGGAGCGCTGCTCGGACATGGCGCACCACGCCTTCTAAGCCCAGGACCATCCGCTCGGGCGTGGTGAAGTTACTCGGATCGTTGACCGCCGCTTCCACAAAAAGTAAGTCGGGCGTGCCTTGGGCCAAAACATCTGTCTCCAGTCGAAACGCGTGAGGGACAGAGCCCAGTGACGGAATACCAGCGCGGATAAAAGTGAACTGGGTCTTGGGAAAGCGTGCCACCAGCCACTGCTCCACACGGTCGCGCCAGCCATTTTGTGAGTACGTGATGGAGCCTCCCAGAAACGCCACAGTGGCTTTTGGACCAAAAGCTTTCAAGCCACGGCGTAGCGTGTGGTAGCTCTTACCACGAGTGAATCGCTTGAAAAACTCGGCACTCTCGGCCACCGCGGGGAGAGGGAAGTGGTGGCCTTGGCTCTCCGGCGTTCCCTCGGCCACAGTCACCAGCTCCATCGTCGCTCCCCACTTCTTGAGCCGTCGCTGCGCCTCTAGCGTATTCTCTTCGGCAGGCACCACTCTATCATTGAGGCTAACCACATGGCGTAGGGGAATCTTTGCCTTGGCAATGGTGGGGAGTAGGTCTAAGGGATTTTGTGCATAGGCAAGCGCTTCCGCCTCACCTGGGAAACCATAGCGCTCCAAGGCAATCTTCCAGACTGCAGGGGCTCCGACTCCCGCGCCTTTGCCACCAGGCCAGCTCTTGATATCCATGACGGGGGTATCGGCATAGAGTGCGGCGACTCTCTCGGGGTGACGGGCGGCATAGCGGTAGGCATAGAGTCCACCACGGCTGACAGCCTCCAAGGCGGGCTTGACTGCCAGCCCCCGGTTCTTGGTCACTTCTTCATAGAAAGCGTCCCAGAGGTCAAGTGCCGCATCGCAGCCCAGCATCTCGCCCGTCTCTAAGTAACCGATGTGCCAGCCCGACGCCAGAAGCACTTTATCTATTTCCGCATGGAAGTCCGGACACGATGCCCGCCAGACCCAGGGCTTTCCCGGTTGTGCGGACTTTGGTTCTGTCAGCCAGCCTTCTTTACCTGCCACAGAAAAAGAGACACGTCGAAACCCAAACCAATCAGTGATGCGATCCATAGAGAGAGTATGCCTGAGAAATTCAGAAAAACCTTGCTAAATAGGCAATTTTCGCCGATAATCACTTCTGTGAAGATCGTAACTGGTGTACTACCCCTGATTGCCCTGCTCGCTCCGACAGCTTGGGCACAAGGCGGCTCCCTCGACGTGACTGTCAATACGGGGGCGACGTCTTCCTCAGCAGCGACACGTGGTGTGGCTGCGCCGTCACTGACGGTTGCAAAAGCCCCACAGACCAAAAGCCTGCCCCCGATCCCTAAAAAAACAACGCCGAGCCGAGGAAGTCTCTCCAGTCGCTCAGGTCGGCCCCAAGATCAGCCGCAGTCTGCACCCGCTTCGGTGACCGTACGACCCGCCAAAGTGGCCGTGGACTCCCTTGCCATCCGCTCCACGCGTATCGCCTCCAGCAAGGTTCTTTCGACGGCTACTCGTGGGCAGACACTGGCTGTGATCTCGGAGATGGACGATCTCTATGGGGTGCTGATGGTGAACAACACCATTGGCTGGGTGCCAAAAGATGCAATGGAGCTTCTTGATTACAACACCGAGATCACGCTCGCCAGCACTCCCAGCGAGCCGAAAACGACAACTTCAAGTGGCTTGGCAGATCGCAGTGGCCTGACAGAGCGACAGCGCCAAGTACTACGTGAGGCATTTTCCTACATGGGAGTGCCGTATGTCTGGGCGGGAAACACACGCTCTGGGCTTGATTGCTCTGCCTTCACGAAGAATGTTTTTTCCACGATCGGCGTAGATCTCCCCCGTCACTCAGGCCATCAGATTCAGGTGGGCCGCACGATCACCGATACGGGGAACCTGATCGCAGGGGACCGACTGTACTTTGCCATGAAGGGCGGCTCTACGATCACCCATACGGGTATCTATATTGGCGAAGGCTTCTTTATCCACGCTTCCAGCAACCATAAATGTGTGGATGTTGATCCACTCTTCAAGAGCTACGTGAACAAGCTCGTCGCTATTCGCCGCGATTAGTTTCGTCATGAGCAAACCTCCGCTGCGTCTTTCTTATCTAAGTTTGGACTTATGGCGGGGGGTAGCAAGCTTGATGGTGGTGATCTATCACACTGCGGGAGTTCATTCTTACCATCACAAAGAACTTATAGCTTCTTCTATATTTCGTCTTGCGGAGTATGGCTGGCTTGGTGTTCAGATGTTTTTTGTGATCAGTGGCTTTTGTATTGCCAATGCAGCTGTTATCTCATTGAGCCGTGACCCGCACTCACGAGATTTTTTTCTTGCTCGATTTCGTCGGATCTTTCCCCCTTACTGGTGCTCACTAGTCGTGTTTTTTATCTTGCTAAAGATAACAAGTTATCTAGCATCGAATAAATTTGCTGCAGGGAATGGATTTTCTGAAGGGGTAGATGGGCTTTTTAGTTCTAACTATATTCTTTTGAATTTATTTTTAGCTCAGAACTTAATAACTACTATTACACATTTTTCCTGGAATATTCCTAGTATCTTGCCGATTAGCTGGACTTTATGCTATGAGTTGGCATTTTATATTCTTATTGGTCTTGCGCTGGTTACGGTTGGGCGGCGTTATGGGGCACGTCTGATGCTACGGTCGCTTCATTGTCTGACTCTTCTCTGTGTTCTGGCTAATGCTATTTGGGGGAATCTTGTACCCTACCCTTTTTGTATGTGGCCAAATTTTGGGCTTGGAGTACTTGTCTATGATGTTTTAGGGAATGCGAAAGATCGTGAATCTCGCAGATGGTTTGGTTTTATTTTTATTTCACTCCTGGCTACGCTAGTTAGAACCGACTATTCTCTTGGTATTATTCAACCCTTTCGTCTCAGTACCGTCGTTTCTCTTTTCTTTGCTTTGTTATTAATTGTCCTGCACCCGCTT
>NZ_CBAYMC010000080.1:0-16366 GCF_964826245.1 Armatimonas sp.
CAGATCACAGAGCCGCTCGCCCTCGTCAAGCGAGAGCACAAAAGGCTTCTGCGAGAGCACGTGCTTCTTGGCCATCAGTGCCGCCTCGACCAGTGGCAGGCGCTCGTGCGGGTGTGACGCGATATCCACGACCTCGATCTCGGGATCGCGTAGAATGTCTGCAAAGTCCGTTGTCACCCGCGCCTCGGGGTAGAGCTCAGCGCGGCGCTTCTCGGCTTTTTCGATATCGACATCGCAGAGGGCCACGACGTTGTAGCCCTGCGCCGAGTACGCGCTGAGGTGCGCTTGGGTGATCCCCCCGCAGGCAATGAGCCCGATCTTCGGGGAGTACGCCTTGGGTTTGGGGGGCAGGTAGGGCAGCTCCGGCGCGGCCACACTCTGCTGGACGCTCGCCTTCAGCGCGTAATCGTCCGTTGTCTTCTCATCGCTCATGCCACTACCGTTCGGCGGCGACGGGGGGATTTCCTTTTCCGACGTTTCCGCCGGTTGGAAACCGGCGTCTGCAATAGCCTGCGGCGGCTAGCCCGGAACGGGCTTCGCAGCCGCAGGCTATTGCAGACGCCCCATTTCATGGGGCGGCGAGGAGAAACAGTCCCTTCCCTGCGGGAATCGGAATGGGAGTGCCTGCCGCAAAATTTGCCTCGGGCTGGAAGTTTGCGATGGCGGCAGCGTGGAGGGTTTGGATGTTTTTGGGGAGCGTAAGCGTGACAGAGACATCGGTTTTTGCCCAGCTTGCGAGAGCGATGAGTAGCCGATCTTTGGCTTTGTAGACCGTCGCGCGGACGTCGGGGTGGTTGGTCTTGACCGGGCAAGCATCGTCCCAGAAGCCGATCATCTCGGTGTTTTTGATGCCGTAGTCATCGAAGGCCTTCCAGAGCGGGCGGGGATCGCCGGACCAGGGGAGGCGGGCGGTCTCGCCAAAGAGCAGGCCGCGCCAGGGATGGGCACCGTCGAGCATCTCGCTCAGCATGCCAAAGGGAATCCCGCTCATTTCTGTCAGCCAGTAGTCCGGGGCGGCGTCTTTGGCAGGGAAGCCCTCCCCGATCCAGAGGCGGTCGAGGTAGGGCAGAAACTCCTGGTAGATCACGAGGTTGGTGCCATAGCCTGCCCAGTCGTTGAAGTGGTTCCAGGTGTGGAAGTCGATCAGGCGCTGGGGGCGCATGTCTAAAATCCGCCGGGCGCGGGCGAGGCTGTGGGAGTCGAGCGCGGCATCGTCGATATAGACACCATCAATATCCGCTTTCTCACAGAGCCATTTCAGACCTTCGAGATAGAAGTTGTTCCAGCGCGAGTCTGGGGTCGTGATCACCGAGAGGTCCAGCTCGGCGTAGGGGCCACCGACTTTGTCTTGCCAGGCGGGGATAAAGTCCTCCCCGAGATTTTCGGTCAGCCAGGGGTGGGGGCCGTTGGGGTGGAGCAGGGTCTTGGCGTTTTTCCCCGGCCCGGCGACAATCACCTCGCCATTGAGACTATGCAGCGGGATCAGCTCGGGCATGTTCTGCGTGATCTCGCGGGTGGTGTAGTAGACCTTCACCCGGGTGTTCTTCGTGTGCGCCGCCTGGGTGAGTTTTTGCAAGGCACTAAACGACGCGTCGGCGTAGGGGTAGTTGATGTAGGGTGAGAAAAACGTGGCTTGGTGGACATTGAGGACGTTGGGGCCGCGCTTGTCGTCCATCTCCGCCACGGCTTTCTCGTGTGGCTCAGGGGACTTGGAACCGCCGAGATGAATGTAGCGGTCGTGCCACTGCGCCTCGGTGTTGAGAAGCTTGAAGGGGGTCAGATAGAAATCCACGGTGAAGTCCAGCGTCTCGCCGGCGGCGAGGGTGCGTGGACCGGAGAATGCCCGGATCGTCCCGTTCTCGACCTGCACGCCGCCCGTTCCCCAGCTCTCGGGCAAGTTCAGCGGCTGGAAGCCGTAGTAGATATTGACCAGTGGGCGGCGGAAGTTTGCCCCCTTGAGACGCAGCATCAGCCCCGCATTGACCTCGCCCAGCCAGAGCGCGTCCTGGTGCTTTTTTGTGTCCCACTTCCAGCTCCAGCTCTTGGGAGCCGTGCCGCCCTGCTTTCCGAGGCCCATCATCAGCTTGGCCCGCTCGGGGAGCAGTGGGACCACCAGCGCGATCTCCCGCACGTCGGTGGTTTTGTCCGCCGTCAGTCGCATCGTCAGCGTGCCGGAGCCCGTGTAGTCCAGCCGCCCGGTTATCTCCAGCGTGAGGCCGGATGCTCGGTTGGTCGCTGACCAGGTTGCCTGCGTCTCGGTGCGGGTGAGCTTGCCGCGCTTGCTGGTCCAGACGGCTTGCCTGCTGGCCGTCTCCACCACAAAGCGCATCGGAGCGGCGAGGAGCGGGGTGGGCTTGCCGAGCTTGGTGTTGCTGCCATTGAACGCGCTCTCGATCTGTGCGGGCAAGCCATCACTGCCCAGTGTCAGCTGCCGCCCGAGGACTTTCACCTTCGTGCCCGAGACCTGTACAGGAAGAAAGGGCTTGGTCACAGTTGGCTCTGACCCCGCCGTGGAGTCCAGCCAGCGCAGGCGGGAGAGGTTCGCCGCCACCGAGTCGCCGTGGTCGTCGAGGGGCTTGCCCGTAACGGTGAGCACCACCTCCACCGGCACCCGCTCCGCCCCAACCGTGACGGTTAGTGTTCCTGCGCACTGGCCCTGCGCCGACTTGGGGACTTCCACCCCGACCCAGAGCACCTGGGTCTTGCCTGGCTCGAGGGACAGCCGCTTCGTAAATGCCCTGCCTTGTGCATCCACGCCGCCCAGACTCAGGCAGCGCATCGCACTTGCGGGAATCGCCCCGAGTGCGCCCGGCACAAACCCCACTTCACCGCCGCCCATGCTCGCCACCAGCGCGACCTGAAAGACGAAAAACTCGCCGGGCCGCGCGGCTCCGGTGAAGGTCGGATTTGGCGTGGACGGCGGCGCGTCTACGCGACGGATCGGGCGCTCGCGGGGGCCAGTGAAGACAAGAATGACAGCAACTCCCATAATGGTTTCTATTATAACGGTAATACAGAGAGTGGTACACTGATGCAAGCTGCCCGCTGAGGGCCGCGCATGATTGCATGGACGGATTTCTGAATATTCACAAGCCCGCTGGGATGACGAGCCACGATGTGGTGAGCCGAGTGCGGCGGACGCTGAAGATAAAGCGGGTGGGGCATGCGGGGACGCTCGATCCCGATGCGACGGGAGTGTTGCTGGTGGCGGTAGGTCAGGCGACACGCTTGCTGCCTCATCTCTCACTGGAGCCCAAGGTTTATCTGGCGACGATTGGCTTTGGCACTGCCACGGACACGGAGGATGCCAGTGGAACCGTCACGGAGCAAGCCGATGTGTCTGGGCTAACGGAAGAGGCGCTCCGTCGTGTGCTCCCCCGTTTTGTTGGAGAGATTCAGCAAGTGCCCCCGATGGTCTCCGCTCTCCACCACAACGGCCAGCGCCTCTACGATCTGGCACGCCAGGGAATCACCGTGGAGCGTGAGGCTCGCACGATCACTATCCATGCCATCGAACTCGTTGCAAGTGCCACGATTCGTGTGACGTGTGGCGGAGGGACATATATCCGCACGCTCTGCAAAGACATTGGAGCGGCACTGAATCTCCCTGCTCATATGGCAACCCTGGCACGCGAAGCCGTCGGGCCCTACCACCTGGCCGATGCCATCGGGCTGGATGATATTACCGAAGAGAAGCTCCTCCCCATGCACGAGGCGCTCGGCTGGCCGACCATCACCGTCAGTGACCATGATGCCGCTGAGCTAAAGTTAGGGAAAGTGATTCTCTCCCCCTCCTTACCTCTCCTCCCAGGATTGGGAGGAGGGGGCAGGGGGGAGGAGGGTACCCCCGCAGAGGGGAGCGAGTGCGCGGCACTCGACAACGAACGCCTGCTCGCACTGTTGCGCTGGGAGGGCGGGCACTGGCAGCCCTTCAAGGTCTTTGCGGAATGACGGCACTGACCATCGGGGTTTTTGACGGGGTTCATCGCGGGCACCAGGCGCTTCTGAAAACGGCAAAAGCCAGTGGCTTGCCCGTGCGGGCGCTGACCTTTGACCCACACCCCGCGGCACTGCTCTCGCCGGGGCGCACGCCTAAGCTGCTCGGGACACTCGATGAGCGTGTGGCACGGCTCCAAGAGTACGGTGCGGACAGAGTTCAGGTCATTGCCTTTGACCATGCCTTTGCCGCCCTCACGCCCGACGCTTTTATCGAGAGTGTTCTAAAACCACACCAGCCCGAGCTAGTCGTCGTCGGGGAGGACTTTCGCTTTGGCTATGAGCGTCGCGGCGATGTTGCGGCGCTTCAGGCAGCGGGGCTGAAGGTGGCGGTGGTGCCCGGTGTCTTTGTTGAGGGAGTTCCGGCACGCTCTACCGTGATCCGGCAGATGCTGGCAGGCGGGCAGGTGAGCGAGGCGACGCGCTTACTAGGCCGACCTTACACGCTGACGGGCGAGGTCGTGCACGGGCGCAAGCTGGGCCGCACGATTGGCTACCCGACGGCAAACCTCGCCGCGCACCCTGCGGTGCTGATCCCGGCTGCGGGAGTCTATGCCGGCCAGGCGACTCTTGCCGATGGCCGCACTTTCCGCGCTGCGATCTCTATTGGCACCAATCCAACCGTCACCGACAATGGCCTCTTGACCGTCGAGGCGTTCTTACGGGACGGCTTTGACGAAGAGATTTATGGGCAAACCCTCACGCTCGCGTTTGTGCAGTTTCTACGGGGGACAGTAAAGTTCGATAGCTTAGAGGCGCTGCTGGTGCAAATGGCAATAGATGTGGAGCGAGTGCTGGCATGAACCGGGACTACTATCTTCAGATGCGGCGCTTGGAAGACCGCCACTGGTGGTTTGTCGCGCGGCGCAACCTGATCTGCGCGGCCCTGAAGCGCTTTTGCAAGACCGAAAATCCCCTCACACTGGACATGGGCTGTGGTACCGGCGGAACGCTGGACCGTCTGCGTGAGTTTGCCCAGCCGGTCGGGCTGGACTTGGAGCCGCTGGCGCTGTCTCTGTGTCGAGAGCGGGGGCATGAAAACCTTGTGCTGGCCTCGGCGACCGCGCTACCCTTTGCCGAAGAGAGCTTCGATGCGGCGATTGCGCTGGACGTTCTCGAGCACATCCCCGACGATACCCTCGCGGCGCGTGAGCTGGCGCGGGCGCTCAAGCCGGGGGGCGTTGCCGTGGTGACGGTGCCTGCCTACCAGGCGCTCTGGAGTGGCCACGATGTCGCTCTGATGCACCAGCGGCGCTACCGGGCGGAGGAAGTGCGGCGCTTGCTAGAGGGCGCGGGGCTCCAGATCGAGCAGCTCTCCTACACGGTCTCCTTACTTCTGCCCGCCGTTTGGGTGGTGCGGAAGCTACAAAACGCGCTCCAGAAAAAAGACACCGTCCCTCATGCCGATGCCCGGCCCACCCCCGAGCCTCTCAATGGAATCCTGCGACGGCTCCTCGATGCGGAGGCAAGGCTGGCACTGCGGACAAGCCTGCCCTTCGGCCTCACCGTCTTCGCCGTCGCGAGAAAACCCGATTAGGCGGCGGCTTGGATCGCGTCGTTGAGCTCGGTATCGGCGCTCTGGACAGAGAAAACCGTGACATAGATATCGTGCAGGCTGGCGGGCTCGGCGAGGATCTCGGTAAGGCGTAGGCGCTGCTTGGCGAAGTTCAGGACATCGTTGCGTGGGACGGCGGCACTGACCAGCATGCGAATATCACCGCTCGCCGTGCGCTCCACGGAGCGAATTGCGGGGTGGTCTTTGAAGGGCTTAAGATCCACTGCCATCGGATCCACGACGCGTAGCCGAACACTTAGGCCGACTTGCGAGCGCTGGCGCAGGGTTGGGAGCGTCCCATCGGCGACAAGTCTGCCCTGGTGCATGATCAGAATCCGATCCGCAATGCGCTCTAAAAGATGCATGTGGTGGTCGCTGATAAGAATCGTCATCCCAGTCTCTTGTAGCTCACGGATCAGCCCGATAAACCACTCCTGGTTCACCGGATCGAGGCCATTAAAGGGCTCATCCAGGTAGACAATGCTCGGGCCATGGAGCACGGACTCGGCGAACTGAATCTTCTGCTGGTTGCCTTTCGAGAAGCTGGCGAGCGGCATGTTCGGACGGCTCGTGGCTCCTAGGCGATCCAGCCAGTACTGGGTTGCCTCCGCCGCCTCACCACCGGAGAGTCCTTTTCGGGTGGCGGCATGGTAGAGCAAGCGCTCCACGGCGAGGCTCATGTAGTAGCTACTGTCGCCGGGGAAGAATCCAATCTGAGAAGGATCGGGCTCCTCGGTCTGGCCCTCATCCAAGTAGTAGAGAACTTTCCCCATGTCGGGCTTCTCACGCTGGGCGATAATGGCTCCTAGCGTGGTCTTACCGGCACCAGTGGGGCCAACGAGTGCGAGAACCTCACCGCGACGTGCCTGAAAGCTTACTCCCTTTAGAGCATGAGTGGGTTCGTAGAGCCGATGGATATTCTGGATATCCAGGACGATGTCGTTGTCTGGTGCCGCTGTATCCGGCATCTGCTAGCCTCCTGAAATGGGGGTGTCGAAAGACACCTGCTAAAAGTATCGGTAGGCAAGCCGTATCCCTAAAGCCCTTGAGCGGGATTCTGTGGTGAGAAAGTGTTGCAACTTTGTTAGTTATTAAAGTGTCAAAATAACACGAAATAGAATTGAGGTAAGATAACATCATGTTGCCGTTCTTTACGCCTTACCGCCACGGCTTTGTCCGGGCGGCGGTCTGTGTTCCCTTTGTGCGCGTCGCTGATCCCGCCTACAACGCTGAGCGGACGATTGCACTTGCCGAGCGTGCTGCCCAAGAGCACGCGGCAGTGGCGCTTTTTCCGGAGCTGGGGCTCTCGGCGTACACTTGCGATGATCTCTTTCACCAAACCGCACTTCTCGATGCCACGGAGAAAGCTCTGGCGCAAGTGATCGCGGCGAGCGCGGCGTGGGAGACAGTGCTCCTCGTCGGGCTACCACTGCGGGTGGAGAGTCGGCTGCTTAATGTCTGTGCGGTGGTGCAGAAGGGGAGGCTCCTGGGGCTGGTTCCCAAGACCTACCTGCCCAACTACCGTGAGTTCTACGAAAAGCGCCAGTTTGCGTCGGGCCGTGATGTGACCGCAAAAGAAGTCGCGCTTTTCGGGAGCTGCGTGCCACTGGGCTCAGACTTGGTTTTTACCTGCACCAATCTCCCTGACTTTGCCCTGCACGTCGAGATCTGTGAGGATGTCTGGACGCCGTTGCCGCCCTCGACGTTTGGAGCGCTTGCCGGAGCAACCGTGCTGGCCAATCTCTCAGCGAGCAATATCACGGTGGGAAAAGCCGAGTACCGAAAAGCGCTGGCGGCGGGCCAGTCCTCGCGCTGCCTGTCGGCCTATCTCTACTCGGCGGCGGGGCCGGGGGAGAGCACCAACGATCTCGCCTGGGACGGCCACGCGCTGATCTACGAAAACGGCGAGAAGCTGGCCGAGTCCGAGCGCTTCTCCGATGACGAGGACCTAATTCTTGCGGATATTGACCTAGAGCGCCTCGTGCAAGAGCGCCTGCGCCAGACCAGCTTTGCCGACTCAGTGCACGACCAGCGCGAGAAACTCGCGGCCATGCGCCGTATCCCGTTTTCCTTTGAGCCGCCTGCAAGCGAGACAAAGATCTTGCGCCACATCGAGCGCTTTCCCTTTGTGCCAGATAACGCCGCCGTCCGCGATGCCCACTGCTACGAAGCCTATAACATTCAGGTGCACGGCCTGCATAAGCGACTTCAGAGTGCAAAAATAGAAAAAATTGTGATTGGAGTGAGCGGCGGCCTAGACTCGACCCACGCTCTGATTGTCGCCTGCAACACCATGGACAAGCTGGGCCTGCCCCGCACCAATATCCTCGCCTACACCATGCCCGGCTTTGCCACGAGCGACCACACAAAAAGCAATGCCCATGCTTTGATGCAAGCGCTGGGCGTCACGGCCACGGAGCTGGACATTCGCCCGTCGTGCCTTCAGATGCTCAAGGATCTGGGCCACCCGTTTCATGGCGGCGAGCCGGTCTACGATATTACGTTTGAGAACGTGCAAGCGGGCGAGCGCACCAGCCATCTCTTCCGCCTCGCCAACTTCCACAATGGCATTGTTTTAGGAACCGGTGATCTGTCCGAACTAGCACTCGGCTGGTGTACCTACGGCGTCGGGGATCACATGAGCCACTACAACGTGAACGCCTCGGTACCGAAAACGCTTATCCAGTATCTCATTCGCTGGGTGGCCGCGAAAAATCTCTTTGGCGAGGAGGCCAGCCGCATTCTCATCAGCATCGCCGACACCGAGATCTCCCCCGAGCTTATCCCCGGCGGCGATAATAATAGTCAGCCTGCGCAAAAGACCGAGGAGAAGATCGGGCCATACGCACTCCAAGACTTCAACCTCTACTACATCACGCGCTTTGGCTTCACCCCGAGTAAAGTCGCCTATCTGTCGGCATCAGTCGGGGACTCCTACGACTTGCCGACCATCAAAAAATGGCTTGAAGCCTTTCTGTGGCGCTTCTTCAAGACCAGCCAGTTCAAGCGAACGTGCGTCCCCAACGGCCCCAAAGTTGGCAGTGGCGGTAGCCTCTCCCCAAGAGGCGACTGGCGTGCCCCCTCGGACTCGGAAGCGATATTATGGTTAGAAGAGCTAAGGATGAATGTGCCATGACTCAAGAGGTTTTATGGAAAAGTGGCCAGGGTGGCTACAAGTCCTACCGGATTCCGGCGCTGGCAGTGACGAAAAAAGGTACCGTTCTGGCATTCTGTGAGGGGCGGCGTGCCGGGGCAGGCGACAGCGGAGCCATTGAGATTCTCCTGCGCCGCTCCACCGACAACGGCACAAGCTGGAGCGAGCAGCAGGTGGTCTGGGCCGATGCAGGCAACACCTGTGGCAACCCCGCGCCGGTAGTGGATCTACAAACGGGGACGATCTGGCTGCTGCTGACCTGGAACCGGGGCGACGATAAGGAGCCGCAGATTATCGCCCAGACGAGTAAAGACACGCGCCGCGTTTTTGTCACCTCGTCTGTGGATGAGGGCCTGACCTGGGCGACTCCCAAAGAGATCACGGTGGATGTCAAGCTCCCCGCGTGGACGTGGTATGCCACAGGGCCAGGGGCGGGGATTCAACTGCAGAAAAGCGGGCGCTTGGTGATCCCCTGCGACCATATCGAGGCCAAGACCAAGCGCTATTTTTCGCATATTATCTACAGCGACGACCGTGGAGCAAGCTGGAAGCTAGGTGGAACCACGCCCCGCGATCAGGTCAATGAGTGCCAGGTGGTCGAGCGCACCGACGGTAGCCTCTTGCTCAATATGCGTAGCTACGACCCTGCCTCACGGGCGCGGCAGGTCGCGGTCAGTAAAGATGGCGGACTGACCTGGAGCGAGCAGCGACCCGATTTCTCCCTCATCGAGCCCATCTGCCAGGCGAGTGTCCGCCGCGCCGATAAGAAGACGATTCTCTTCTCCAATCCCGCCAGCCGTGAGGGGCGCAAAAACCTCACGGTGCGTGCCAGCAACGACGACGGCAAGACTTGGGAGCGGCGGCTAACCCTGCACAGCGGCCCGAGCGCCTACTCGGATCTAGCGGTGCTGAAGCGCAACACCCTTGCGTGCCTTTATGAGTGCGGCGAGAAAGGCGCGTACGAGACCCTCACGCTCGCTCGCTTCACTCTCAAAGAGATTCTGGCAGAGGCGTAATCTTGAAGCTTTACTTTGGGACGATGGGCTGGAGCTACCCGGACTGGCGCGGGCCGTTCTACGCTCTCGGAACGCCCGACACGCGCCTGCTGGCCGAGTATACAAAAGTCTTCGATGCGATTGAGCTGGACACCACTTTCTACGCGCCCCCCAAAGAGATCACTCTTACGCAGTGGGATCGGCAGACCCCAACAGGCTTTAAGGTCTCCGCCAAAGTCCCCAAGCTGGTCACGCACGAGCGGCGCTTGGTCGGGCCCGCGTCGGTGAAAGAGGCGCGGGACTTTGCGACACTTATGCAAGCGGGACTCGGTGAGAAACTCGGACGGCTCGTGCTCCAGCTCCCGCCCGACTTTGGCCCCGACGAGCTGCGCAACTTACTTATTTTTGCGGATGGGCTCGCAGAGCACGCCTTCCCCTTAACAGTCGAGCTGCGCGAGAGCGGCTGGCAGCAGACGGAGATCGCTTCCCAACTCACGGAGCGTGGGATGCAGCTTGCCACTACGGATCGCGTCGCCGTGCCGGGAGCAACGCTCACCTACCTACGGCTTTTAGGAGAAGAAAACAGCGTCGAGCGCTTCGATCAGCGGGTGATCCTCAAAGACACTGAGCTAGACCACTGGGCTGAGCTGCTCAAAAACGCCACCGGCCCGGTCTATGTCCATGTCCGGAACTACTACGAAGGCCACGCCCCCGCCACGCTTTTCGAGCTACGAAAACGCCTCAGCCTCTCGCTACCCACACCGCCCGGCCAGCAGCAGATGAGTTTGTTCTAGCCCAGCTCGGCATGGGTGACGACGCCTTGGTAGACATTGCCCGCCACGACGGGCAGTGCCAGAACGCCCTTGCGCTCCAGCGCGGCTCGTGCTTCTTCAAGAGTGGTGTCGGGGTGAAGGGGGCGGGTGGGGCGCACGTAGGGCCCCACTTGGAGGGTCGCAAGATCCACGCCCGTGGGAATCAGCGAGGACTCCAGCATCACGGCGTTGAGAATGCCCATGTACATCTCATCGCCCACCAGCACCACGGTCTGGAGCGGGTCGGCTTTTAGTAGCTCAATGGCCTCGGCGAGGCTGCTCTGGGGATCAACAACGGGAACGGTCTGAAGGGTGACATCAGCAAGTGTGGTCATGGGCTAAATTTCGGCTTTTCCCGGCAATTTTCCTGCAAGGCGTAACCAAATGCCATCACTTACGTCTTACACCCCATGAGCAAAGTAAAACGTGGTCTCAAGCTGGGCTGTGGCACTACCCTCGCCGTTCTTATCGGGCTGGGTGGCGTTCTCTGGATTCGGGGCAACGCCGCCCCGGAGTACAAAATCCCCGAGTGGAAGCTGCCTTCGCCCAATGCCTACGACACGCTCACGGAGGCGAGGAAGCTCGAAGTCAGCAAGCTCGGCAAGGCTGCCGTCAATCCCGAGAGCCACTACGACGAGAAAACGCGGAAATACATCTATCCACTAGGGCCACTGGAAGACCGAAAGGCCTTGCTGGAGAAGAACCAGGCCACGATTGCCAAGCTACGCGAAGCGCTGACCCAGGAGTTCGCCACTCCCCGGAAACCCGGCGATGTCCAGGCACTTGCCGATAACTTCCCTCATTTCGCAGAGTTCCGGGAACTCGCCCGGCTTCTGATGTTTGCCAGCCGAACCTACGCGGACTTAGGCCAGAACGACGAAGCGGGCCGGTGCGCGGTGGATGCGATCAAACTGGGCACGCTCGTCTCACACCGGAGCCAGCTCATGGGGAATCTAGTGGGTGTTGCCTGCGAGGCAATCGGGCGAAAAGCGCTCTGGGAGCGGGTAGATAAGCTGGATGCAAAGACCGCGCGGGCGGCTGTCGCGCGGCTGGAAGCGCTGGAGCCAACACGCTATTCCTTTGAGAGCGTACTCCTGAATGAGCGCGACTTTAGTCAAGCCAATACCTACGTGAACTTCAAAAACTCCAACGCCTGGCAGTACACATCGTCGTACTTTTCCCAAATCGACGAGGCGGCCACGGTGACCGGTGCCATGATGGGGGAGGAGTCGGAGAAGCCTAGCGCGCTGGACCGTGCCAAGCTGTTTGGAAGTCAGGTAGCGATGACGGGGCTGTTTGTCTGGCACACGAAAAAAGGAATCTTTGCCGAGAGCGGGCGCTACATGACCGAGCTGGCCGCACAGACCAAGCTCCCCTACGATCCCAAGCGTCTCGGCCCCCGCATGCCCACCGACCCAATAAATCAGATGATCCTACCGCTGTTCCAGCAAGCCGGCCACAAAGACACCTCGACCTGTGCGGAGACAGCCCTGGCACGGGTCTACCTTGCCCTTCGCGCGTATCGGTTAGAAAAAGGTAGCTATCCCGCCACCCTTGAAGAGCTCGTCACCAGCGGCTATCTCAAAGCCCTCCCCGACGATCCCTATGCGATGCGCTTTGGACAGTCGTTTGGCTACCGGCGCGAGGTGGGCGACACGCTCACGCTCTGGTCGTGCGGCCCCGATGGCGACGATGACAACGGATGGGCGGTCAAGAAAGCCGATGGAACGGTAAGCCGCTATGTCCAGACCAACGACGAGGGCGATCTAGTGGCGCGGGTGAACACGTACTAGGGGGCTGGTTTACGAAATCCACGCTCCCTCAGGCTGCTCGGGGCGATAGCTGACTCCCACGTAATCCCCGACAAACTGGCTCTCACTGAGGACGGGTGTTGAGGAGACGAACTCCACGGGCTGGCCTCGGTGCGTTGCAAAACGGACACGGGCGTAGAGTGCGGCGTCGCGCTCGATAAAGGCAATTAACACACCCGTTGCTGAGAGCTGATTGGTAACTTTCATACCGAGATTGTCGGGGCTCAAAAAGAAAAACCTCCCCCGCAATTCTGCGGGGGGAGGGGGCTAGCCCTTCGTGACACGGAAGGGGCGCGTGGCCGGGAGGCCAAAGGCGGCACGTGCGGCCTTGATCTCTTCCGCATCGCCATTGTAGGGATACTCGGACTCAATGACATACTGAACCCGAATCCGCCGATCTGTCAGAGTGGCAAGCAGCGCTTGGGCTTCTGCTCGGGCACGAGTGGCTTCGTCCTGCGCCGCCTGCTGCCCTTTGTGAGCGTCCCACCACTGGTTACGTGCATCCCGTAGAGCGGTAACAATGGTCGCCGAGATACCAGGCAGAGTGTCCTCGCTCAGTTTCTCCAGGATCGCCTCAGAGTATTGTGCCAGACTCGCTGCATTGGCCGCTAGCTCCACCCCGATGTAGTAGTCCTTGAGCGTGGTCGCATGCGCTGCATCGCGAGCATACTTGGCCGATGCCGCTCCCTGCACCTTCCGCACAAGCTGCACCAGTGTCTTTTTCCCTGATGCTTCCGTTTTGGTCTGGCTTCGCTTCTTATCGGTCGCCTGTATGGCATCTGCAAAGCGTTTGCGACAGTGGGCACTGTCTGTGGCAAGTGTCAGAGTAAAACTACGACTGATCTCATAGCGCTCCAGCACAGTGGCATAGGGCTCGCGGCCTGCCATCGCCGCGATCTCTTCTGTCTTTTTCAGTTCTTTAAGGTCGGTCGCCTGCACCGGCCCAGGGCTTCGCCGAGGCGCTTTCTTCACAGCAGCATCAGACTGCATCGCAGCCGCTTCAGGGTTCATCGTTTCTGTTACCACCTTGTTCACTCATCCTCTCAGGGGCATTCTTCCCATGCAGATAAAGACGTTTCCGATGCCCGTCTGGTTGCGGCTTCCACACGCTTCCTTTACTTCACTATAAGGATGCAAAATTCCGATGGAGACATTCAAAATTCCCAGCAAACTATTTGAAATCCATTGTTCTTATTCGTGTTTTGAAGACTTACGTTTGACAATGGCAGCTTTAATGATTTGAAGAGATTCTTCACCAATACCCCGGTTTGCGGCTTGTTCAGCCACGTTAAGGACAGATAAGCCTGACGAGTTTGTATAATTAGGATTTGCTCCACGATCTATAAGAAGCTGAACTGATTCATACTGATTACTAGAAGCAGCCAGCCATAGAGGAGTTCCTCCACTTATAAGAGTCATACCCTCTACAGGAGCCCCTTTATCTAAAACACGGCGCAAAACATCTGCACCTCCACGGATTGCAAATTCTAATACGGAGAGACCTACCGCTTTTGGTTGAACATTAATTTTGACATTTACATTATGTTCAAGAAGAAGAAGAACAAGATCTGGTGTCCATGATACAGGATTTTTATTTTTCTGACGACGTATAACTTCTGGTGAATGAGCATCATCTAATAGAGATATTAATAGAGGTACACCATTTTTGTCTCGTATGTTTACATCCGCTCCTTTTTCTATTAATAATTTAACTTCTTCTAATATTTTAGATTTATCTTCAGATTTTTGATATTGATAACATGTAATAATTAGTGATAAATTTAATTTATCTATATTAGATCCGTACTTTTTATTAATATCAATGTTTAAGTTATTATTTATAATATTTTGTGATGTCATTTTTTTGTTTTGACAACTTGAAAGAACAAATATCATTATACTGAAGAACAGTAATTTTACGACCTTAAATAAATACATTGATTTAATTTTCCTTGTAATTAGCCATCAGAAAAATTAGTTTTTCAGCGGAGAGTACGCCTTATGGGAACACTCTCCACCGAAAACGTTGAGCCACTAACTAGTATACAAAGCAGTTATTATTTGCATCGCGAGCACAAGTAACACGTAGATCATTTACACAAACCCATTCAAATTCCCAAGGCCCACCAGGATATGCAGGTTGAATTGGAATTGCTTCGAAAAAACCACCTGAACACCCATTGTTTTCACCTGAGTTACAACATTTCCAGACACCTGTGCGAGCCTCTGCTCGATTCATCGTATATAACATCATACAAAAAACGCTTGCTGCTGTTAATAGCATGATAATTAGCTTCCGTCGTATCATAATGTTTCTGGCTTTCTTCTTTTGTAAGTTTTTTTAACCACTTTATATAATCTCCTTTGTTAATTTTTATTTTGTAGTATTGCTCTTTCTATTGAAGGAATATGAATCGTTGTTGATATTCGCCCATTGGGATAAATTAATAAGAATAACGGTGAGAAATTTATCTTCATTTTTTCGGCAAATTTCAGATCAGATTCTAAAATTGTTTTTGCTTTATTTTTTAGATCATTATGAAACAATTTAGCATCTAAATTGAATCTTTTAATAATATCTAAATCTGTTAAATTATTCTTCATGAAATCATAATCCATCAGGAAATCATGAACTGGCCAACCTTTGCCTTGAAGAGACGCGCAAATTGCGGAAGAACATAAGCGTTTGCTATTTGAGTTTTTTTGAAATGGTAAATGGCGAAATACAAAATTTATTTCTTTAGGATATTTAGACAATAAATCTAAAATATCATTAGATTTATTTTTACATGCACTACAATTATAATTTCCAAATTCAATTAATGTAAATGGCGAGCTTAAATTACCCCGAAAAAAATCATTAGGCAGTACCATATTATGACGGTTTATATGTGGTGGCAAAGAAATCATCTCTACTTGATGATTATGTTGGTAATGCCATACTGATAAGCCTGACAAGATGCCAATGATACTTCCATAGCCAATAAATTTGACATCAGAAAGTTTTTGGGGCGAGCTCATTTCTACACTCCTAAAGATGTCTCTGAGGCCCCGATGTCTCTGAGGCCCCGATGTTTAGACTGTATCGTATACCTGGAATATTTGCAAGGTTCGGACAAAAAAAGTCCCAGGAATTTTCCTGGGACTTTTTTGCTGAGTGAGACGGGACGAGCCTACTCGTCGTCGCCGCCCTTGCCCTTACGACCGGACTTTGCCATGATGTCCTCACCGACGTTCCGGGGGACGATCTCATAGTGCGAAGGCTCCATGGTCGAGGAGGCGCGGCCTTGGGTCATCGAGCGCAGGTCGCTGATGTAGCCAAACATCTCCGAGAGCGGAATCTTGGCCTTGACGGCGCGAATTCCACCCATCTGCGTCTCTTGCGACTCGATCATTCCACGGCGGCGGTTCAGGTCACCGATCACGTCCCCGAGGAACTGATCGGGCGTGACCACTTCCACGGCCATGATGGGCTCCAGAATCACGGGCTGTGCTTTTTGCATCCCCGCACGCATCGCCATACGGCCTGCCTCTCTAAACGAGATCTCGTCCGAGTCAACGTCGTGGTAGGAACCGTCAATGACAGTCGCCTTGACATCCACCACCGGGTAGCCTGCGAGAACGCCGTGGAGCAGAGTCGCCTCGCAGCCCTTCTGGACCGCGGGGATAAACTCACGCGGAATCGCACCACCGACCACCTTATTGATGAACTCGAAGCCCTTACCCTGCTCGTTGGCCTCGACAATCAGCGTACAGTCGCCGAACTTACCCTTACCACCGGTCTGCTTCTTGAACAAACCACGCTCGGTTGCGCTGCCGGTGATCGTCTCACGGTACGCCACTTGCGGAGTGCCCTGGTTGGCCTCCACTTTAAACTCGCGACGCATACGGTCCACGAGAATCTCCAGGTGAAGCTCGCCCATCCCACGGATAATGGTCTGGCCGGTCTCCTGGTCGGTGAACGTACGGAAGGTCGGATCCTCGGCGGAGAGTCGCTGGAGGGCAACACCCATCTTGTCCTGGTCGGCCTTGGTCTTGGGCTC
>NZ_CBAYMC010000081.1:0-16341 GCF_964826245.1 Armatimonas sp.
CCCAAGAGCCCGACGTACTTACAGGTGCTCGCCACGATCCAGGACATTGACCCCGCGACCAAGGCAACGCGCTTCGATGAGCCCGTGGGAATCGCCTTTGCCAGCAACGAGAAAGCCTATGTCGCGCTATCGTCGGCCAATCAAATCGCCGTGGTGGATGTGAGAGCGCGCCAGCTCACCAAGCATCTGGCAATCACTGCCCAAGACCCACGCGCGATTGTCGTCAAAGGCGATAGGCTCTATGTGCTCCCCTTTGAGTCCGGCAACCAGACCCAGCTCTCCGGGGGAACCAAGCCCTTTGACAACAAGCTCGTGACCTTCGATGCCTACGCGCACTCGATCTTCAACAACAACGTGCTCTCCGTGGGCCATGTCGTGGATATTGTCAAGCACCCAAAAGTGCCAGACCGCGATCTCTATATCTTCGATACCAAGACGGACACGCTGCGGGAGACGGTGAGCACCCTTGGGACCCTGCTCTATGGCCTGACCGTAGACTCCAAGGGCCGCGTTTTTATCGCCCAGACCGATGCCCGCAACGACATGAATGGACGCTCAGGGACGAAAAAACATGGTCTGAAAGAGCTGGAGAACCGCCCGTTTTTGAATCGCATTACGTGCGTCGCACCCTCCGCTACTCCTACGTTTTTTGATTTGGAGCCCGCGCTCCCCAATCAGCCCACCCCGGACCAAGCGCTTGCCACGCCTTTCGCCCTCCAAGTCAGCGACGACGACTCCACGCTGGTCGCTTCCGCGGCGGGTTCGGACAAGCTCTTTACGGTGGATGCCAAGACCGGCGCGGTTCTGGGGCGAGCCGATGTAGGAGCGGTGCCGCAGGGGATCGCGCTGGAGCCGGGCAAGCTCTCGCGTGCCTGGGTGCTCAACGCCGCTGCCAACACGGTCTCGGTGGTGGAGGTGACCAACCCCGCCGCGCCCAAGACACTCACCACGATCCCGCTCGATGACCCGACCCACCCCGCCGTGAAGCGTGGCCGGATCGCCTTCACCACCGCAAAAGCCTCGTCCACGGGGACATTCTCCTGTGCAAGCTGCCACCCCGATGGCCACACGGACCAGCTTCTCTGGGTACTGGACACGCCGATTGTCACCGGCGGCAACCAGATCATGCCCCGCTCGACCATGCCCATTCGTGGCCTGCGCGACACCGCGCCCTTCCACTGGGATGGCATCCCCGGCGATCCGTATGGCGGCAACAACTCCGCCCATGTCTTTGCCAGTGTCGCGCCTAACAGCAATCCAAAAGACCCGCTGAGTGGCCCACGCCAGCTGATCGACAGTGGCCTCGCCTCGACCATGAAGCTCATGGGCGATAGTGCCAAGAACGACGAAGGCAAGCTCGGCCGGCTCACCAAGGCGGAGCGTGACGACATGGCGGTGTTTCTGCTGAGTGTGCCTTACCCCCCTGCCCCGCAGCGCACCTATACCAACACGCTCTCGAAAACGGCGCAGCGCGGCTTTGCGCTCTTTCATGTCGAGGGCGACAACGACCCCAGTAAGTCCAAACCAAACGTCTGTGGGGACTGTCATCGCATGCCATTTCTGGTAAGCACCAACACGCCAGGCACGGGCATGGACGCCCCCACCTGGCGCGGTGCCTACGACCGCTGGCTCATCCTGCCGCAAGGCCGCTTGAATCTCATCGGCTTCGACTTCTTCCGCACGATCGCCGAGCAGGGCACCCCCGAGCGCGAGGTCTGGCGCATGTCCTGGGGAGGTCGCCCACGCTTCGACCCCATCTGGAGCATGGTGCTCGAAGGCAGCACGGGCTTCTCGGGCGCGTTTGCCCGCCAGGTCACGCTCAGCCCAGCTACCGCCAAGCTCCCCGAGACCACCGCGCTCCTAGAGGCCCTAGAGCAGTCCGCACGAGAGTCTGCCACGGTGCTCCAAGGCGAGGGGCTGCTCCAAAAGAAACCCCTTGCGCTCCACTTCGATGGCAAGACCTACTCCGGTATCTCCCGCGCAGAGCTCATCAAGGCTGCCGCCGAGGGGCGCTTTATCGGAACGCTCACCGCGCAGCTCGGTCCCAACGTGGACTTCGACCACCCGCAGCCCGCACTCTGGACCTACGGCCCCCTCCAGAACCAGCGCGGTCACGAGGTCTTTCCGCTTCTCTATCCCGGCAGCCTTCCGATGAAGCTCAGTGGTCGGCACCTCATGAGCAACGCAAGTATCATCGTGGATGGTCGGCGTATTACAGGCACGGTAAAAATCGATGGGGAGACGGTCACGGTGGCGCTGGCTACGCTTCCCCCCGCAGGCATGCACTTTCTCCAGCTCCAGAACCCGGGTGGGCTCTTCAGCAATGACTTTATCTTCCATGTCGCCGACGATGCCAAGGCCGCAAAAGATCTTCTTTTTGAAGCCATGGTCTACGGTGATACGGAGCTTGCCAAGAACTTGCTCGCACACGGAGCAAGCCCCAATGTGACCAACGACGACGGTAATACGCCGCTCCATCTCGCCGCGTTCTTCTGCCGCACCGAGCTGGTAGACCTGCTCCTGAAAAATGGGGCTGAGCTTAACCGCAAGAACCCACGCGGTGAGACGGCGGCAGCGACTGTCTCAGGGGCGTGGAGCAAGGGGCTCGCCGACTTTTATGCCGGAGTGGGAGCATCAGCAGGTGTCACGCTCGATCCGAAGTATCTTGAACAAGAGCGCCCGAAAATTGTGACTAGGCTCCAAGGAAAGTAGATGCCAAAAATAACTGTCGATGGCCGCGAGCGTTCGTATGTGCTCGATGTGCCTAAGACCCCCCAAGGGCTGGTTTTAGTCTGCCATGGCTTTGGCGGTAGTGCGGAGGACATGCGAAGCTGGGCGGGCTTCTCCAAGATTCTGGATTCCCACAGATTTGTCGTTGCCTATCTCGATGGCCTCCCGGATGCGAAAGGCAAGCGCAACTTCCAAGTGGAGTACCAGTTCCAAGACCCGAAGATCAACGATGTAAAATTTGCGCAGCAGCTTATCGCGCACTTAGTGAAACAGTACACGCTCGACCCCAAGCGGGTATTCTCCACCGGAATGTCCAACGGGGCCGACTTCAGCTACTATCTCGCCCGCCAGAAAAACCCACTGATCCGTGCCATCGCGCCGATTGCCGGGTGCATGATGGTGGGCTGGGACAAGACTCTTACGGCCAAGAACCGCATCCCGATCCTGGAGGTTCATGGCACCAAAGATAACGTCACGCTCTGGGACGGCGACCTGCAAAACCGTGATGGCTGGGGGCCTTACTACGGCACGGAGGCAGTGGTCGCGCACTGGGTGAAGTCTTTGAGCCTGACCGAGCGTGAGGAAAAAACCAGTGGCAAGCTCACCCGCACGCGCTGGGGAACAAAGCGCGATGCGACCGAGTTCGTTCTCTACACCATCGACGGTGGCGGCCACGACTGGCCCACGCACCTCGACAACCCGAACCGTAGTCTCGCCGAGGAGATCCTTGGGTTCTTCGAGAAGCACAATACAGCAAATTGACAGAATGGAGTTTTAATGTGAACTTAGTTGCCCGTCACGTCGGGATGATTTCTACACTCATCGCAATCCTCTTGCCCTTCGTCCCGACTCGCGCCACAGGGCAATCTCGCCCAATGACAGAAGCCGAAAAGAAGGCTTTCGTCGAGAAATTGTTAATCCAGAAGGGCTTGCTTGATCCGCGTGGGTGGAACTTTCCCAAGACCGCTTTCGAGTACGCCAAGCTGGTCGAACCCGACTTGGGAGTTCCTCCGAAGATAGACCTTAGCCAGTCTGTCGAGATTCCTCTGTACGTCAAAGGGGTTCGCTCCTACGGTAACCTCCACCAAAACTGCGACAATCCCAGTATGCTGGGCAAGGACACGGTCTCTGGCTCCACCCTCCAACAGTACGAGGGGCGTACCGCCACGGGCATGCCTCTCCCCGATGTCGTCTGGATCAGCTTCAGCCGTAACTCAACTCGCGACCCGGAGACGGTTCTTGGATCAGTTCAGATGATTGGCTACAACAAAAAGACGGGGGCGACGGCGTTTTTTGAGAGCTGCGATCAGATCCAGCCGTGGGTTACGCTTGATCAGAAGACGCTTCGCATGCGCGGTGTCATGCCTTGGATTGACGATCCGGACGGCTTCAATAGAGCGTACCGTGTCCCCGAGCCGACACGCCCTCAGTGCGTCCAGTGCCATCAAGCCGACCCCTTTATCACGAATTCCTTCATCAATGCGGCCAAGATACCAGGCACCACAAAAAACGTCGTGCCTATCCTCAACCAGAAATCTCCCTACTATGTGATCGGTGGCCAAAACTGGGACATGCGCACGATTCACATCAAGGACAATAAGTGTCTCACTTGCCATCGCGTTGGCATGAGTACGATGGCCATGTTTATGGAAAATGGCTGGAAACCCAACAGCCACATGCCCCCTCAGAACCCTGGTAGTATGGCCAAAGACCTTGATCAGCTCTTGGAGGCTTGGAACAAGGGACCGGCGAGCGTGCCGGGAGCAAGCTGGATCATTCCTCCTGCACAAGGCAAGCCAAGCCAAACAGTAGGAGAAGACTATCCCAACAAGGCACTCTTCAACCGCCCGAAACCAAGTGGCAAGTAGCTCGTGAAAGACACCCCTCGATTTAAACCGACGGTTCTCATCCTCGGGAGCTCGATCTTTGAACAGTGGAGCTGTGTCCAAGCTGCCGTGCCGGGCTGCCGCGTGGCCAATCGCGCTATTGGTGGGACAGTCACCGCGTTCTGGGCAGAGCACCTTGCCACTGTGCTCACCGAGGAATCCCCCGACTTTGTGCTGTACTACTGCGGGAGCAACGACCTCAACGCGGAAGTGAGCGACGAGGCGATTGTCGCCAATGTGCTTGCCTGCCGCACGACACTCCAAGCGCTCGCGCCTGCCGCCAAGCTTGCCTACTTTGGGATCATCAAAGCGCCCCAGAAGCTCGGCAAGTGGGAGCAGATCGATCAAATCAATGCGCAGATTGCGCAGGGCTTGCTCCCCTGCGATCTCTACGTCGAGAGTAACACAGTCTTCTTTCCCGGCAGTGCGCCTGCTGGGCACTACTTTATCGACGATGGCCTGCACCTCACCGACGATGCCTACGCGGCGCTTTCAGAGTATGCCCAGCCCTTGCTGGCAGAATGGATTTTCTAGATGCCTCTTCAAAACACACCCCACTGGCCACAGTTTCGTGGCCCCAACGCCGCAGGAATCAGCGCGAGCAGCAAGCTTCCCACCCGCTGGTCGGCGACCGAGAATATCGCTTGGCGCACCGCACTCACCGGAAAGAGCTGGTCGTCGCCGATTGTCTGGGGCGATAAGATATTTGTGACTGCCGTCGTCCGGCCCGGCGAGGGCGAGAAGCCGAAAAAAGGTCTCTACTTTGGCGGCGAGCGGCTGGAGCTGCCCAAAGATGAGCACTCGTTTAATGTGCTCTGTTTGAGTCTCACGACGGGCAAGATGCTCTGGCAGAAGACGGTGTTTCATGGCCCGCCGACCACGACCGTGCACCTTAAGAACAGCTACGGTGCTGAGACGCCGGTCACCGACGGTGAGCGGGTCTATGCGCTCTTTGGGGGGCTGGGACTGTTTACTCTCGATACCAAGTCTGGGAAAGAGCTGTGGTCGAAGAAGCTAGAGCCACGAAAGACGCGCTTTGGCTGGGGCTACGCGGCATCGCCGGTTCTGCACCAGGGAAAGCTCTTTCTGCTCAACGACAACGATGAAAAGGCGGAGCTGCTGGCCTTCGACGCGAAGACCGGCAAGCCCCTCTGGCACGTGGAGCGCGACGAGAAAAGCAACTGGGCGACGCCATTTGCCTGGCAGAGCGGAGGGCGCACTGAGCTGGTAGTCCCCGGCACCCGCGCCGTGCGGAGCTACGATCCCCAAGATGGCAAGCTGCTCTGGTCTCTTAAAGGGATGTCCAGTATCACCATTCCCACCCCAACCACCGGCGAGGGCCTGCTCTTTGTCAGCTCGGGCTATGTTGGCGATCAGCTACGCCCACTCTACGCCATCCGCCCCGGAGCCAGCGGCGATATTACGGGAAGTGCGACGGCAATCGCGTGGTCGAACCCAACCGCCGGGCCGTACAACCCCTCGCCGCTGTTTTATGAGGGCCGGATCTACGTGCTCTATGATCGGGGACTCTTCAGTGCTTTTGAGGCTAAAACGGGCAAGCAGCTCTATGACCGGGAGCGCCTGCCCATTGGCTCCGGGTTTACCGCGTCGCCGTGGGCCGCCAATGGCAAGATCTATTGCCTAAGTGAGGATGGGATCTGCTATGTTCTTAAAGCGGGTGACAAGTTCGAGCTCCTCCAGGCCAACCGCCTCACCGACGATGACATGTGCATGGCCACGCCTGCCCTGGCCGGGGAGCGCCTGCTGATCCGCACGGCTAACACGCTCTACTGCGTAAAAAACAATTAAAATGAACCGTCGACACGACCTTGATGCCCTCCGGGCCTTTGCCATGCTTCTTGGGCTCGCACTCCACGCCGCGATGTCGTTTGTGCCCGGGGCGCCGTGGGCCGTCCAAGATGTCCAGCAAAGCGACGGCTTCGGGATCTTTGTCGCTGCCGTGCACGGCTTCCGGATGCAGCTCTTCTTTTTAGTAAGTGGCTTCTTCACGGCCATGCTCTGGCGGGGGCGTGGCCTGCGTGCCATGGTGACGCAGCGCCTGAAGCGTGTTCTCTTGCCCTGCCTTTTAGGCCTCGTGACGATCCTCCCCTTGGGGCACTGGGTCTCGGAGAAGGCAACCCGGCCCGTAAAGCGCCCCGCACTCACGCGTACTTTTTCGGAGGGAGCCGATCCCAACGGCCGCGACTCTGAGTTTGGAGTCACTCTGCTGGGCTGGGCCGCGATGCAGGGTGATCTGGCGATGGCGCAGCGCCTCCTCGAAAAAGGGGCCGATGTCAATGCCAAAAACGGCGATGGCTCCACCCCACTCCATGGGGCCGCGTTTCTGGGCAACGATACGCTCGTGGCGCTCTTGCTGAGCAAGGGAGCCAACCCTCAGGGGAAGAATAGCGCGGGCCAGCCTCCTGCCGAGTCTATGCAGGCCGATGCCAGAACCACGCAGTCCCTCATCGGGCTCCTGCGCCTCCCTCCCCGTCCGCAGAGCGCCATTGACGAAGGCCGAGAGCGCTGCCAAGCACTACTGCCCGCCCTTCCCAGTACTCAGCTCAGCGTGCGTGCGGCCTACGGCGCGTTTATCACCGCAAGCGGGTTCACCACCCCCGTCTTCGACCACCTCTGGTTTTTGTGGTTTCTCTGCTGGCTACTTCCCTGCTTTGCGCTCTGGGCACGCCTCAAGGGAGGAGCATCGTGGCGGCCTCTCTGGCTCCTGCCACTGCCTCTTATCCCACAGTTCTTTATGGGAACAGCAGGCTCAAGCTTTGGCCCCGATACCAGTGTGGGGTGGCTCCCGCCGCCGCACCTCTTGCTCTACTACGGCATCTTCTTTTTCTTTGGAGTGCTGTACTTTGAGCAAGGGGCCACGAGTGGAAAGAGCTGGCGCTGGCAGCTCCCGGTCGCATTGTTGGTCGTTCTCCCTCTGGGACTCATTACCATGGGAGCGGCTCCCGCCTTCTCCGGAGCGATTCAGGTGCTCTACACATGGCTCATGATCTTTGGGCTGCTGGGGCTCTTTGGACACCTCATCACTCGTGAGAACAAGACCCTGCGCTACCTCTCCGATGCTTCTTACTGGCTCTATCTTAGCCACATCCCGCTGGTGATCGCGCTCCAGGGTGTGGTCCGAAGCTGGCCTCTGCTCCCTGGCCTCAAATTTCTCGTCGTCTTTACTCTGGCTACAGGAGCCCTCTTGGCAATCTACCAGACTCTTGTTCGCGACACCGTGCTGGGGACGCTCCTCAATGGCCGACGTCAAAAAAACACAACATGAATTTTAAGTTACTACTCGCAGCGATTTTGTTGCTCCTTCCCATACAGGCGTTGGCAAGACAGCGCCAGAGCTTCACGCTTCCCACCACAAAAACACCGCCCAAGATAGATGGTGATCTCTCCGATGCGTGCTGGAAAGATGCGCTCAAGGCTGGGGAGTTTGCGCGCTTTGGGAGCGGCACGCCCGTAAGCCAGAAAACCGAGGCATGGGCGACCACCGATGGCAAGACGCTCTATGTGGCGTTTTATTGCCACGACACCCAGCCCGAGCAGATTCGTGCCAGCGAGACCCAGCGCGGCAGTGGGGCGGTCTACGGCGACGACCACATCACCGTGCTGATAGACAGCCAGCATCTCCATCGCGGACTCTCGGCGTTCTCGATCAACCCGATTGGGACGCTCTACCACACTCTCGAAGGGGGAACGGCGGACAACATCACCTGGGCGGGCGACTGGAAGGGCGTGAGCAAGCGGGTCGCGGATGGCTGGGTCTGCGAGCTGGCGATTCCCTTTGGCCTGATGCGCCACCCGGCCAAGTCAAAAGTGTTTGGGATGCAGCTGATCCGGGCCATGACCCGTGAGAGCAACTTTGTGATCTGGCCCGCCGTTCCACCTGAAGGACAGGTCCTCTCCCTACTTGCGCAGAACGCCCCGGATATTCAGCTCGCACAGCCCATGCCTGATGTCGCCCCTAAGCCCGTCTTTCTGCCCTACACATTTGCCACCGCCAAGCCCAACGGCCAGAGTGGGCGCGTCGGGATGGACATCAAGTATCCGTTCTCCACAACCCTCACAGGCCTGATGGCGATCAACCCGGACTTCCAGACCATTGAGCAAAACGTCGCCAGTGTTAACTTTTCCTACAACGAACAGTTTGTCGCAGACCGTCGCCCGTTCTTTGCCGAGGGAAGTGAGTTTCTTCCCGCGCCTGAGCTCTTCTACTCCCAGCGCATCCAGCAGTTCGACACCGGCATGAAAGTCGTCGGGCGCGACGGAGCCACGTCCGTGGGCCTCGTGGCCTCGCAGGCACGCTCGACCAAGTACGACCGGGATAACATGGCGGTTGCTGTGAAGCAAGCCCTCGGACTCTATAGCGAGGTCGGTGTTTCAGCCACGGCGGATAATATCTACGGGATTGTCGCCAACCGGGTCGCGGAGGCGCATGGGACGTACGGCTGGATGGCCAAAGACCGTCGCAATACTGCCTATCTGCGCCGCACCCAGACCTGGCTCGGGGCGCAGCCTAAGGGTAATGACAGTGTTCTTTACCTCAACAGCAGCTCTTCCAACGGCAAGCCCAGCTACACGCTGATTCAGTCTCAGCTCTCGTCGGACTTTATCAGCACGATGGGACTTGTCCAGAACCTAGATCGCAAGGGCTGGTCGGCAAGCTCCAGCTTGCGCAACCAGTTCGATAAGGGCCCGCTCTTCTCCTACGATTTTAAGCTGGATTATAGCCAAGCCGATCGCCTCACCAGCGGCGCGTTTTTCTATGAGAATGTCGGAGGCACGGCGAGTGTCCAGACTCGCAAGGGCAACAGCCTCTCGCTGGATTCCAGCCAGGGCCGCCGCGAGGACAGCGCCACCAAGCGCTTTGAAGACTTCTCCAATGGAGTTGGGTTTGGCTGGAACCAGCGCACGCTCTTCCAAGGCGGCGGCCTGCGTGTGGGACGTGGTCGGCAGGGTGGGCTTCCCACAACGGATCTCAGCTTTGGTCAAGGCTTTCTCGTCAGCAAGCCCCTCTCGGTGAGCACGAGCTACAACCAGCAAAAGCGCGGCACGACCACCACGCGCCAGGCAATCGCCACGGGCACGTTTCGCATCGACACGCTTCGGACACTCTCCGCACGAGTTCTCTCACAAAATGGCAGCGGCAACGCCGCCAATGTCGGGGCACGCAACGGGACGAATTTTTATCTCGCCTACACCCAGCGCTCCCGCGCCAACGGCGCGGATATCTTCGTGATTCTCGGCGATCCCAACGCTAACAACACCAGGACCCAAACAACGGTGAAGTTAGTGCGGCCCTACTGATCGTTTAGGTACACTAAACCCATGAGTACGTCCTCGACAAACACAGAAAACACGGCAGGCCCGTGGCCGCGCTGCCCGGAGGCAGCCGCTTATTTTCAGGAGCTTTTTGCCGACTTCGCCACCCAGAACCCGCTCATCGCGCAGCTCGTCCAGCGCTTTGCCGATGAGGCAGGCGTGGATATTCTTGCGCTCGTAGACCACTGGATCTTGCCCCCTACTAACGGCTTGACGGAAAAATGGGAGGCGCTCGGGCTGGTCAAGACCACGCTCCCCGAGGGCGATGAGGTCTGGGAGCATCCGGGCGCACGGCTCCCGCGGCTCCGTATCAAAGCCAAGCGCACGACGCCGTGTTTAGCGCTAGGCGTCGAAAATATCTCCGCATTTGCGGCGAAGAACGACCTCAACATCGAAGCCTGCCACGGCGACGACGACTCGGGCTACCAGTGCGCCCATCTCACGCTGCCCCACGGCGAGCTCATGCCTATCGTGCGCATCGGCTACCGTGGCTTTGCACCCCAAGCCCGCCCTGAGGGACTCGAAGCCGCACGGACGGATTTTGCCCATCGCCCACGCACCGATGACGAAGCAGTGAGCATTGCCGCCGCGCAGGAGCTTTTCGAGAAGCATGCCAAGATGCTGGGACGGGGCCGCGCTACGGAGGAGTTCTTCGCCGCGGAGCGTGCCTACTACCTCGCTCGCAACGCTGCCGCACGCTGGCAGTACGCCCGGCAAGAGGCGATTGGAATCGGCTGGGCCAACCACGACCACCACACGTATCGGTGCTCCCGCGCGGCGTTTCCGGCGCTAATCCGGCTCTTTGTGGCGATGGGCTTTGTCTGCCGCGAGCGCTTCTACGCCGGGGCTGAGGCGGGCTGGGGGGCGCAGGTTCTAGAGCACCCTGAGAGCCGCGTGGTGATCTTCGCCGATGTGGACATCGCCCCCGAGGAGCTAGACCTAGACTTCGCCTCGGTGGAGCTGGCTCCCCGAGCGACTCTGGGAACCATCGGCCTGTGGTGCGCCCTACACAGCTCGTCTATCGCCAGCGCGGGGATGCACCATATCGAGTGCGAGTTCCTCTGCCAGCGCGTCAAAGACGATGCCAACGCCGCCGGTTTTCCCGTGATGGCTCCCTTCACCGACCTCCCAATGCTCTGGCAAGCCTTCACGGTCGGCGAGCCTTGGCAGGTGTCACAAGAGCGCCTCACGCCACTCGTGGCCGCCGGGCAGCTCACGAGCGAGCAAGCCGAAAAATTCGCGACCGTCGGGGCACTGGGCAGCCATCTCGAAATCCTTCAGCGCTGGGAGGGCTTCAAGGGCTTCAATAAAACCGCCGTCAGCAGCATCATCCGCGACACGGACGCGCGACTGGCCCCCTAACCCCCGCACGATCTTGATCGGAAAGAAAAACTATCCGCCGACGCGCTTGACTTTGTAGCCCTGCGTGGTGAGCTCGGTGATGACTTTATCGCGGTGGTCGCCTTGGATCTCGATCACACCGTCTTTGAGCGTGCCGCCGGTGCCGCAGCGTTTTTTCAGGAGGGTACAAAACGCCATCAGTGCCGTGTCGTCGAGGGGGAGGCCCGTAATAGTGGTCACGCCTGCGCCTTTGCGGCCCTTGGTCTCGCGGCCCACCCGCACAAAGCCATCACCGACCGTGCGCGTTGGGGCGTTTTTACACTGGCAGGGCGACTCGCTGCACCCCGGGCACAGACGACCTTTTTCGGTGGAGTAGACAAGTCCCACAGGGAAACTATACCACAGCTTAGGCCGCGTCTTTTTCCTGGTGCATTCCCAGGAGTTTTCGCGCCGTATCGTCTCTTAGGTAAGCGGGAAGCTCGGCAGCACTGCCCTCATTAACACTCTCTTCCGAGCGCAAGTAGGCCTGGAACTCATCAAAGAAAGCAATAATTCCTGTCAGGTTATCCACGCGTTCTCGGCCTGCTTCATCGAGAGCGTTGTAGTTGGCATTGGTCTCGTCCACTAAGATGCGGAGGCGGTTTAGCTGCTCATGGAGCCGATCCATCTCCTCGGCGACATTACGGCGGAAGCTCTTCAGCTCCTCGCGGCTGCGGTTGAGGTGCAAGTTGAGAGAGACCATCTTCTGCGCGGCATCACTGACGACTAAGTGCCCCGCATGAGAGAGATCATCGGTGGCGACCGAGATGGCTTCCTGCATCGCCTGGAACCGTCGGCGTGACGTTACCCCAGAAGGTAGCTCTACCAGCACGTCAATGGCCTGCTCTGCCGTGAACGGAACCTGAGCCAAGATTGCCTCGCGATAGACCACGTCATCATTGAGGGAACCATCGGTTCGCAGTGCCGCGTTCAAGTCGGGCGGCGTGAGAGGGTCTATCTCCACTGTCGGCTCAGGCACGCTCTCAGGCTTTGGGGCGAGCACGGGCTCCGGAACAAGCACGGGCTCCGGAACAAGCACGGGTGCTGGAGCGGCCTGCGCCTCAGCATCATCCATGCGGACTTCGATAAAACTGGAGGTGATTGCCTGACGTAGTTTCGCGCCGATTCCCATAGTCGCTTCCTAAAACTTTCTGAGCCCTGCGCCACCGCCCCGTGCCTCACCCGCAACGGGCAGGCCCTTGGGAGCGAACTTGGGACGGTACTCCACACAGCGATACGACAGCGAGGTCTCACGCGGCGTCTCTGCCTCGTCCGCCGTCACCTCTTTGGTAAAGATCGAGCAGCGGCCATTGGCAGCATCGTAGTTCCCACAGTCCACGCAGCGACGGAGCACGGTCCAGCAGATAGAGCAGCGCACAGCCCCTACCAGCTCGATGCGGCCACAGAGCGGGCAGTGGATATAGACCTCGCGGAAGCCGTAGTCTTTCTTCTCCAGCGACTGACGCACTTTTCCCGTGAACGACTCGATAGACTTGGTCATCTGGGTGAGCGAGGCCAGGAGATGATTCATCTCCTCCACCGAGATAAACTCAACAATGCGGCTATCGAGCGTATCGGTGAGCTCGTTGAGCTTGCGGTCAATGCCTTTTAGGTGGTCTTTGGCGGTCTGGCTCTTGTAGGGCTTGGCTTTCTCTTCCCCCGCCTTAAACGAGCGGATCATCTGGTCGGCGACGGAGCCGGTGACTCTCAGGAAAATCTCTTTTTTGGTCGGGTACTGCTGGATCGCACGGATGATCTGGTCCAGCGCCCCCACTCCCATCTTCTCCGCCTTGATCTTCTCCACGAGGCGAATCTGGGTCTGTGGATCTTTGTTGATGGCGAGCAGAGCGCGGGCGTGTCCTTCTCCGAAGACAGCAATCGCTCCGGGGCGGGTAATCAGCTCGGCTTGAATCACTTCGGGAAGCTCTAGCAGATCGAGCGAGCGGCGCAGGGTCGTGTCCGACACCCCGAGGATTCGTGCAGCCTTCTCGTAGGACATGAACTTGAGCAGGCTCTGGATGGCGCGGGCCTTCTCAATCGCGTTGAGATCCTCGCGCTGGAAGTTCTCCAGAAGCGCATCGGCGGCAGCGTCTTCGTCGCTCATCTCACGGATGACCGCCGGGATGGTCTCCCTCTGGGCAAGCCGACTCGCACGGTAGCGCCGCTCCCCCATGACGATCTCATAGAAGCCTGGGTATTTTTTATGTGGGCGAACCACGATAGGTTCAAGAACACCTCGCTCTTTGATCGAGGCGGCCAGCTCTTCCAGGGACTCCTGGAAAAATGTCTTACGAGGCTGATCCTCCGCAGCACGTATTTTATCTAGTGGTAAAAACTCAAACGACATCGAAGCAAGGCTCCCAAGGGCTTTTGACCCTCTATGGTCTATATGGTCGGGAACCTGGCAAAAATCCTTAGGCTGATGGCCCGCCTTTTTTGCTAGTGCCGCCGCGTAACCCCAAGAGAGATCATGACATCGGGCGTGTAGCTTGTCGTGCGAAACGGCTTGATATTTTCCGAGAACGAGGCATGCCAGAGAGTGCCTGGCGCAGCTTCGTGCCAGGCTCCAAAGCTCATCTGCGTGCGCCGACCGCTGCCCCCGCGCAGGTCACGGAGAAAGGGGAAGGCGGTGTCTTCTAGCTGGGCCACGAGGGTCGTGCGATTCGTGGTGCGAAACTCGGCGGCAAAGACGCTCCCGGTCAGCCAGCGCGAGCCGCCTGTCAGCTCTCCCACCCGCGTGGTTCCTTGACGCACCCAATTCAGGTTCCCGTGCAGGCTCCAGCGCGGCGCAAGCTGCGTCTGCCCCAGCAGCCCGAGCCCTAGATCCACTGCCCCATTGTCGAGAAATTGCGCACGCCCCTGCACCGGAAGCTTTACGACCGCACGCGCCGCCAGACCGGGCCGTAGTGCCCGCCGTGCGGTTAGCGTGAGGGCACTCAGCGCTGCCGCACTCCCGTTGCGCTCTAAAAGAGGCGCGGGGTTTTTGACGGCAAGGCGTGCCTGTCCACCAGGGAGCGTACTAAAAAGCGGGTCGGAGAACGGGACGATATTGTCATGCCAGAACTTAATAAGCGGGTCGAGAAAGCCACCTGAGCGCTGCATCAAGCTCGCCTGCCAGCCCCAGTCGCCCCAAGACGCGCCGTAGCTCTCTCCCAGTCGCAGGTTCTGCACCTCGGAGTCGTCGTAGATAAAGCGGCTCAGGGTTCCGTGGTAGATCGTGTTGTTGCCAATGTCCAGCCGCAGCCGCTGCTCCCGCTGCCCCACCAAAAGCACCCGCGCCTGCTCAGGCTCCAGAAGAGTTGCCACGCCACTTAGGCTTGTTTGATACTTCACGGGAAGGGGGCCGTAGAATGCAGGAGGCTCGGACAAAAGGGGCAACATTGCTAAAAGTGTACCTGGCTTGTGACCCGATACAATAGTGTCGTGAAAGTCATCATTGTGGGGGCGGGACTGGCGGGGCTGACGTGTGCGCGACAGCTCCAGAAATCCGGCGCAGAGGTCGTGGTCTACGAAAAATCCGATGGGATCGGCGGGCGGGTGCGCTCCGATCTGGTCGAGGGCTTCACGCTTGACCGAGGCTTTCAGGTCTTTTTCACCGCCTACCCCGCCGCCAAGCGCCAGCTCGACTACGCGGCGCTTGATCTGCGGGCCTTTGAGCCAGGAGCGCTGATTGCCCAGGGGGATCGCCGCCACTTGCTTTCTGACCCAAGCCGCGACCCGGATGCGCTGATTCCCTCGCTCTTGACCGGGATCGTGACGACCCAAGACAAGTACCGCACCTGGCGGCTCTCGGGAGAAGTGGGAGCCAAGCCTATCAGCGCACTCTTAGACGGCCCCGATGAGACCACGGAGCGTTTCTTAAAGCGCCGGGGCTTCTCGCCGCTCTTTATGGAGAACTTTATCCGCCCGTTCTTTGGTGGGATTTTTCTCGATCGTAGCCTGCAAACCTCCGCGCGGGTCTTTCAGTTCTGCTGGAAGATGCTCTCCGAGGGTGAGACCACTCTTCCAGCTCGTGGCATGGGCGCCATCGCCGCACAGCTCGCCGAAGGGCTGGATATCCGCCTGGAGTCCCCCGTTGAGAACCTCGCGTCTCTCGATGCCGATGCGGTTATTGTCGCCACTGCAGCCCCCGAGGCCGCTCGGCTCACGGGAGTGAAGACGCCCGAGGGCAGCGTGAGCACGACGACGCTCTACTTCGTGGGGAAAGTGCCACTCTGGGCGGGTAGGAAGATTCTCCTCAACGCCAACTGCGACCCCGTTGTCAATCAGGCCGCACTGCTCACCAACACCGCCCCCGAGTACGCCCCCCGCGGCGAGCACCTGCTCTCCGCGTCGGTGATTGGTATCCCCGACCAAGACGATGACGCTCTCTTTGCCGCCGCCCTCACCGACCTGCGGCGCATGTTCACCGGCGACATCACCGCACAGTCCGCCCTCGCCACCTACCGCCCACTCCGCGCCTACCGGATTCCCTACGCGCAGTTTGCGCAACCCAAGAACTTCTGGCAGCAGCTTCCGACAAACCAGACCACGCTCCCCAAAACCTACTTTGCGGGTGAGTTCACCGCCGCAAGTAGTATCAACGGGGCGATGCGCTCGGGTGAGAAAGCGGCAGAAGAAATTCTGGCAGGAGCTAGACCCGGCCACGGTGAATCCTAGAGGCTATGGAAGCCCGCGCCCTTAAGATTCACCCCGACGACGACGTGGCCGTATTGCTCTCTCCGGCAATTGCCGCAGGAACACGCATTCGTATCGGCACCACGGATTACTTTACCGACCAGGCCATTCCCTCCGGCCATAAGATCGCGTTACACCCCTTGGCGGCGGGCACGGTGGTCAAGAAATATGGCCAGCCCTTTGCCATGACCACGCAAGCCGTCGCGGCAGGACACTGGCTCCACACCCACAACGCCAAGACCATGCTCGGGGCCAACGAGGCATATGAGTACATCCCCTACTCTCCCTCCCCCCAACCCTCCTCCCAGGGTTGGGAGGAGTGTCGGGGAGGAGG
>NZ_CBAYMC010000082.1:0-16143 GCF_964826245.1 Armatimonas sp.
CCTTCACGTCCCCCACGCGATTCTCCGAGCAGACAGATTTATCCAAACCTATAGCCATGTCTCCTGGGAAGACCGAGGAGAAGAACGGATCGGTGAGCACAGAGACTGGCGCTGTGGCTTTCTTGAAGACGGCGCTACGCTCCTAAAATGGCGGTTTACTCTAGGCGGCGACGACCCGCAAGACGTGACGCTTGACCGGACGCCTTTTACCACCTGGGGCGGGTACGGTGGCCTCTTCGTGCGCCTCAAAAACGACCTAGAGAACCCGCGTCTGGTCTTCGATGATGGCACGGTCACGACGCGCTGCACGGGCGAGCGCTACAAGTGGGGCGGCATTGAAGGCACCACACCCGACGGCAAGGACTGCGCCGTGGTCTTTCTGCCCTCGCCCGAGAACATGCGCTACCCCGAGCCCTTCTATGGCGCCGCCAAGACCGACTACAACTTCTTCGGCCCCGCGCCGCTTTTCCACGAGCCGATCGTCCTCAAAAACGGCGAGACCTTCACCTACCAGGTCAGAGTCCTCGTTCTACCGCGCCGCATCAACCCCGACGAGATCAACACCTACCTTTAATTTCCCCCGCCCGGCGGGGGTTAGGGGGGCCACACCGGCCTCGCCCCGCGCCCTATAAACTCCACCAGCCCCCAGCCAACCAAACCACCGATCACCGTCACCAGCCCTGCCATAGCCCCGAGCTGGGCGGCGCGGCGGTAGCACTCGGTGCGGAGAGTAAAGTGCCCCCAGAGCGCCAGGCCCGCCCCGATCACAAACTCCGCGACAATGATATAGACCGGCGTGTGCCCCAGCATCAGGCAGTTCTTGTAGCGCCACCAGTGCGCCCCCCAGGCCATCTCCTCGTAAAACGGAATCAGAGACGCTCCCAACACCCCGGTCAGTAGTGCGCCACGGATGAAACCAAAGCGCTCAATGGCCCGATTTCCCAGAGTTCCCACTTGAAGCGCGACCAGCGCCCACGAAAGCGGCATCCACCACGGCGACTCCAAAAGCAAGGCCGAGTGAGCCATAGAATAGTCCAGTGTCCGGGTGCTACGAACACACAAAAAGTCCGCCAGCAGCTCCACGACTCCAAACATCATCGCGGAAAAAAGCAAACAAGCGAGTGCCTTATCGCGGGTTTTAAATATGTAAAATACACACGAAATAAATATTAAGAGATTCAGAGCCACCGCACTCCGACCATTCGAGTTTGCCATGCGCGAACAAGCAAACGAAAAGCCAACGGAGATAAGAACCATCCCCCAGACAAAATACTGTCTATTTAATTCTTTTTTATTACTATTAGCTATCATTAGATATTAAATTAAACAATTGTTTACCCGACACTCAACAAGACCAGGATACCCTCTCCTCTGCCAATGTGTACAGGTTTGATAGGTATTGCAAGCAAAAAATTCTATTGCCTCTATTCGCTCGAATTTAACACTTCTGACGCTGGCTAAACACAGCAAACGACGGTTTCAGCTGCCTTGCAGAGCGCCTGTATGTGGGCTAGAATCCCCCCTGTCTCCCCGCTGGATTTTGTCTGGTGGTATCGGGACGGGGAGCACAAGACGGTCGTGAGTGAGCAACTACAATTTGAGGACGAGGACATACCCATCGTCCTAAGGCGTGCCTGGGATCGCACGCTGCGCCTGCTCGCCACACGGGTGAACAAGCCCACGTTTGAGACGCATATTCGAACCTTGAAGCCGCTCTCTCTCAGCGAACGGATGAATGAGGGACGGATTCTCTGCGATATCACACTGGGCGTTCCTTCGGCGTTTACGAGAGAGTGGGTAGAGAAGCGACATACCCCGCTTATCCAAGGGCTTCTCGAAGAAGTTCTGGACCGGGAAGTTAGACTTCAGTTTGCCTTGCTGCAAGATCAGAGCCGCACCTCTGCCGAGCAGCCAGGGCAACCAAAGGCGATTACACCAAGCCTGTTCGAGGCACCGACCAACGGTCATTTCCTCGCTCCGACCGACGCGCTGAGTCGCATCGAGCAGGTCTCCGCACCCGACGAGGCCCTGGTAGCCGCACTGCCAGAGCCTCAAGGGGAGCCCCTCACCCTTGAAGCCGAGATCGTGGTTGTCCCCTCGCCTCGCATTCCGCTCGCGCCCCCGAAAGCCAGGCAGAACACCGTGGCTGTCGCGCGCCCCCAATCTGTCAGTGGCTCAAGCTCTTCGGGCTCGACAGCGTCTCACCCCGATGCCCCCCCGCTCAATCCACGCTACACTTTTGATGCCTTCGTGACCGGGCGCAGCAATCGCTTGGCAGAGGGTGGTGCCCATGCCGTCGCGCAGGCACCTGGCGAGGTCTACAACCCGCTGTTTCTCTACGGCCCTCCCGGAATCGGCAAGACACACCTGATGCACGCCATCGGCCACCACGTCGTGGCGCAGCGTGGCCCGGAGCATGTCTGCTATGTCTCGGGTGAGGCTTTCACTACCGCCTTTGTTAAAGCCAGCCGCGAGAACAAGATGGAAGAGTTCCGTCGGCGCTGGCGCAACATTGATGTCTTCCTGCTTGATGACATTCAGTTCATTGCGGGCAAGGATAAGACCAACGAAGAGTTTTTCCACACGTTTAACGCGCTCTACCAGACCGGCAAGCAGATCGTGATCTCGTCGGACCGGAGCCCGCGTGAGCTAAAGATGATGGACGAGCGCCTGCGCTCGCGCTTTGAGTCCGGCCTGATCGCCGATATCGCGCCGCCGGATCTGGAGACGCGCCTGGCCATCTTGCAGAAAAAAGCCGAGGTGGAGCGCATGCGCATCCCCGATGATGTGCTGATGTACATGGCGCGCCTCGTGCAGAGCAATATCCGAACGCTAGAGGGTGCCCTTGTCAAGCTGGTCGCCTATGCGTCGCTGGTCAACTCCCCCGTCACGGAAGAGCTAGCCTCGGACATCCTAGCGCGGTATTTTGCGTCGGCGGGGCTTGGGAGCCTTCCTGCCGACCCCAATGGCCCTGTGGGGCTTCTGGAGGCCGCACAAGCCATCTCCGGCGCACCCCGAGGCCGTATTACCGCCGATATTATCCAAGCTGTCGTCGCGCGGCGCTACGGCCTGGATCCTGAGGCACTCAAGGGCAAGAAGCGCGATAAAGAGACCGCCCGTGCCCGGCAAGTGGCGATGCTACTCATGCGTGAGCTCACCGAGACCAGCCTGCCAGGGATCGGCCAGTTCTTCGGGGGCCGCGACCACACCACGGTCATGCACGCCTGCACCAGCCTCCGCGACCAGCTCACCGGCGACGACACGCTCCGTGAGCTTCTCAGTGAGCTTAGCAACCAGATTCGCCAGGAATCTAACCCCTCAACCGATCCCGTAGCTCCGTAAGCCCTCTCCCTTAGCACGAACCAGCGCTCTTGCGCTCGGTTCATTTCTGCACGTCTCCACTTCGCATGTCTTAGTACTTCATTGCCTTGAAGTGTCTCAAATTTGTCTCAAATAAAATCCTCTAAAGAACGGCTTAATTTATACCGATCTTAAAAAAATAGTTATCCACAGGCCTGTGGATAACCTGTGGATAACTTGTGGATAACCTGTGGATAACTCGGGCTTGCCTGTGGATAACTTCTGTTCTCTAAGCGTTTGCCTGTGGATAACCTGTGGATAACTTTGGGCTGCCTGTGGATAACTCGGCAGTTATCCACAGGCAAAATCGAGTTATCCACAGGCCTGTGGATAACTTTGTTTGCCTAAAATTTTGGTACACTCAGAGCTTGAGGCTTTCTTTTGTTTGTATTTAGTTTGCCTTTTTTTGGTAATAATTTAACTTTGCCTTACAAAGTGTTTGAGTGATTTTACGAGTTATCCACAGGCTAGGGCTTTCACCTACTACTACTACTAAGAGTAATAAAAAAAAGAGATAGTAGAAACTAAGAAAGAGACGCTTGGCGGAAAGCGAAGCGCCTTTCCAAGCCTTGACGGAAGAAAGAAGACATGGCATACTGGAGATCGTCCACACCCACCAGAATCCATCTCCCCTATCCGAAACTCCCGAAAGGAATCTCTCTTGTCTAAAGTCACTGTCACCGTTACGCTCAAGCCTGCTCTCTTGGACGCTCAGGGGCGCACTATCCAGGAAGCGCTGCATAGCCTAGGCTACACCGATGTCAAAAATGTCCGTGTCGGGAAAGTGATTGAGCTTGAAACCGCAAACCCCGAAGAGGCTAAGGCGATGTGCGAGAAGCTTCTTGCCAACCCCGTGATGGAGTCGTATCACATCGAAGTGGACGCTAATGGAGTGGCGGAGTGAGCGGTTTTACGGCAGGGGTGATTGTCTTTCCTGGCTCTAACTGCGATCGGGATGCCGCCAATGCCTGGAAAGAGCTGGGCTGTGGGGAAGCGAAGCTCCTCTGGCACCAGAGTACCGAGCTCCAGAACGTGGATATCGTCATTGTGCCCGGAGGCTTTTCCTACGGGGATGCACTGCGAGCCGGAGCCATTGCGCGGTTTGCCCCGATCATGGACGAGGTGGCGAAGTTTGCGGCAGGGGGCGGCTTGGTGATGGGAATCTGCAACGGCTTTCAGATTCTCTGTGAGGCGGGCCTGCTTCCAGGAGCGCTGGCACGCAACGAGGGCCTGAAGTTTGTCTGCAAGCACGTAGACCTCAGAGTCGAGACAACCAACTCTGCGTTCACGAGCACCTGTGAGAAAGCTGCGACTCTCTCGATTCCCATTGCCCACGGCGAAGGGCGCTATATCTGTGCCCCAGAGACGCATGCCCAGCTTGTGGACGAAGATCGGATTCTTTTTCGCTACACAGGTGGCAATCCCAATGGCTCTCAGGACGACATTGCGGGGGTGCTGGGGGGGCCGAGGCGCAATGTGATGGGGATGATGCCCCACCCTGAGCGTGCGATCCGAGCGGGGCTTGGCTCCGCAGATGGGGCCTGCGTGTTTCAGAGCATTCTTGCGACGTTGACTCAGGCTCAGGTATAACAGAGACATGATTCTATCGAAGGCACTAGGGGCCATCCCTCTTTTCTCGGGGCTCACGGAAGAGCAGCTGGAGTACGTGGCAAAGTACCTGAAGCGCCGGAGCTATGCAGAGCGTGATGTGATTGTCCGGCGAGGCACACCGGGAGATGCACTGTTTATCCTAACATCGGGGAAAGCAAAGTGTGTCTATCTAGACTCTGAGGACGAGACTATTATTGCGATCTATCGTCCGGGCGACTTCTTTGGAGAGTTCTCCGTTCTGGATGGGGAGGAGCGCTCCGCTGATGTCGTCGCGCTAGAGCCCACCGAAGTTCTGGCACTCCCTGCCGAAGACTTCCATGCCTGTCTCCATGCCGTCCCTGGAATTGCCGTCGAGCTTCTCAAGCAGCTTGCAGGCCGCCTACGCCGCGCCACGAGCTGGATTCGCTCGCTCTCCAGCCAGGATGTCTATGGCCGCATCGCCAGCCAGCTCTTGCACCTGTCCAAAACCCACGGTGTGGATGTGGAAAATGGTGCGGGTCGTCGGATTGAGCTGAGACTCACCCAGAACGACATGGCGAGCCTTGTCGGAGCATCGCGTGAGTCAGTGAACAAGGCGATGGGCTATTTTAAGCAAAAAGGCTTTATCGCTGTGGATACCACCTATCACATCACGGTCTACGACCACGATGCCCTGGTTAAGCGGGCGGCGTAGCTTTCTTTCGTAGCCGATTCTCTTCGCCTTTTCGCAGGCGCTGGATGTTGCTCCGGTGGCGAATGATCACAAACAGTCCCACAACGGCTCCAAAGAGCTTCATGGGCAGTGGGTCGCCAAAGACCCAAAAGAGCGTAGCCTGAGCCACAGCGGCAGCGATAGAGCCCACTGAGATATAGTCCGTGACGGCGACGACCACAATGAAAATCCCGAAGGCGATCAAGGCCACGCGCCCGTCGAGGCCTAGCAGTACCCCCAAAGTTGTCGCGACCCCCTTGCCGCCTTTAAAGCGCACAAACGGCGAGTAGATATGCCCAAAGACCCCCGCGAGTCCTACCCCGACCAGCCACTCCGGCGAGAATCCTAGCCTCTGCGCGGCGAAAACGGGGATCCAGCCCTTGAGCGTGTCCAAAATAAAGACCAGCGCCCCTAGTGGCTTGCCTAGCTCCCGCATCGCATTGGACGCCCCGATATTGCCAGAGCCCTTCGTTCTAAGGTCCACTCCCTTGAGCTTGCCAATCACTAAACCAAAGGGAATTGCCCCAAACAGAAACGCCAGCAGGCAGACCATCTCCGGACGCACTAGGGCTCTCTCCAGCTCTGGCCGGGATCTAGCAGCGTGCTTGCCTTCTCAGGCCCCCAGGTGTTAGAAAAGTAGGGCTGAACGTCATGAGGACGCTCTTTCCACGCCTCCATCACGGGAGTCAGTAGCTTCCAGGCAGCCTCGACTTCATCACCACGGGCAAAGAGGCTTGCATCCCCACGAATCGTGTCTAGGATCAGGCGTTCATAGGCATCGGCGATAGGAATGTCTTTGAACTCATCCCGATAGAGAAATCCTAGGTTGACGGGATGGAGTGCCATGTCTGGGCCGGGTTTCTTGGCTCCCATCTGAAGGAAAATCCCTTCATCGGGCTGGATGCGCAGCACCAGGACATTGGAATGTACTTCATCACGGTTGGTTCGGGCAAAGAGCACTTGGGGGATCGTCTTAAACTGCACCGCCACCTCGGTCATGCGCTTGGGCATCGCCTTGGCGCAGCGAACATAAAAGGGTGTCCCCGCCCAGCGCCAGTTGTCCATGTGTAGTTTCATGGCCACAAAGGTCTCCGTGTCCGATCCCGGAGGAACGCCCTCTTCGTGGCGGTAGCTATCGTACTGCCCACGAACCGTCATGTAGTGGACTTCCTCGCGGGGAATGGGCCGAATTCCCCGAATGGCTTTCACTTTCTCATCGCGCACTGCGTTGGCATCGAGGCGCACGGGAGCCTCCATCGCCACGAGAGAAAGAATCTGGAGCGCGTGGTTTTGCAGCACATCGCGCGTCATCCCAGTCGCGTCGAAGAAGTTGCCACGCCCCTCTACGCCAATTTTTTCCGCCACGGTGATCTGCACATGATCCACGTACTTATGGTTCCAGAGTGGCTCAAAGATCTCATTGGCGAACCGGAAGAAGAGAATATTCTGAACCGTCTCTTTGCCGAGATAGTGGTCAATCCGGTAGACCTGATCTTCGGTAAAGTGTCCCAGGAGTGCCTCGTTCAGGTGTCGACTGGTCTCTAAATCGTACCCAAAAGGCTTCTCGACGATCACCCGTGCCCAGCCATGGTCGGTCATCCCTTTGCGCGAGAGCCCCGAGGCTCCTAGATGCCCCACCACTCCTTCGTACTGCTCTGGGGGAATTGCCAGATAGAAAAGCCAGTTATGTTTGACATTGTGCTCAATGTCAAGTGTTTGTAGTTTATCATGTAAGGCAGTAAAACCCTCAGCGGAGTCAAACTCACCACGAACATAGAAGCAGTGCTCGGCAAAGGAGTCCCACTTATCCAGAGGAACTTTCGGAGCAAACTCCGCCATAGATGCTTTGAGATCGTCTCGGAAAATCGCATCGTCTTTATCACGTCGGGCGTAGGCGAGGATGACAAAGTCTTCAGGAAGCAGTCCCTCGCAGTGAAGTGCATAGAGAGCAGGGGTCAGTTTGCGGCGGGTTAGGTCGCCCGTAGCGCCGAAGAGAACAAATACGCAGGGATCAAGATCGTTCATTCCGATTATCAGGGTATCATAATACCCATGAACCGACGATGTTTTCTTTCAAGTATTACCGGCGCTACTCTTACGGGCACACTGCCGTCAGTCGCCATGGCCGAGGGCGGTCTAAAGGGCTATATTGCCCGTCCTGAACCTGTGTATAAGTGGGAAAAGCGTAGTGAAAAAAAGATCGCAGGCGGAGTGCTCCATGAGCTCTGGCTCGTCTCCCAGACCTGGCACGAGCATATCTGGGAGCACCGGCTCCAGCTCTTTGTGCCCGATAAGATCACCTCGCCAGATTTTTGTACACTTCTGAATACGGGCGGTGGAGGTAGTAGCGCTGAAGAGCTTATCGGGATGTTTGCGGCAACCAACACAGGAAATGTCTTTGCGATTCTGTATCATATCCCTAAGCAGCCGCTCTACGGTGGGCTTACTGAAGATGCATTAATTGTCTATACCTGGCAGAAATTCTTAGAAACCGGCGATGACACCTGGCCACTGCACTTTCCGATGGCCAAGGCGGTGATCAAAGCCATGGACGCGCTCCAGAGCTTTCGCCCGGAGCTCAAGCGCTTTCTGATCACCGGGGCGAGCAAGCGCGGCTGGACGACCTGGCTGGTGGGCGCAAGTGGCGATCCGCGCGTGGTCGGGATCGCCCCGATGGTCATTGATATTCTCAATGTCGAGAAGCAGATTGGGCACCAGCTGGAGATGCTCGGTAAGCCCAGCGAGCAAGTCGGCGACTACACCGCTGTGGGCTTTGATAAGCTCCTGCTCGCTCCGCGCGGCAAAGAGCTGATGCGACTAGAAGACCCCTACTCCTACCGAAACCAGCTCACGCTTCCCAAGTTAATCTTACTGGGCACTAACGATAGATACTGGTCGCAAGATGCGCTGAATCTCTACTGGGACGATCTGAAAGGTCCCAAGTGGGTGCTCTACTTACCTAACTCTGGCCATGGAATGGAAGACCGAGGGCGCTTGCTTACCACGCTCTCTGCCTTTGCACGAACGCTGGCGGCAAAGAAAAAGTGGCCCGAGCCGCGCTGGAAATGGAACAGAGGGGGCAGTAGTCGCACGGCGGAACTGATTGTCCAGAGCGATGTCGCACTGAAGTCTGCCCGAATCTTCCGTTGCACGGCCGCAACCACCGATTTTCGGGACGCCAAGTGGACGTCAGAAGAGATCTCGGTCATGGGAAAGCAAGCTACAGGCCGCTACCAGGCTCCAGAAACGGGCTTCGCTGCTATCTATGCGGAGCTGACCTATGAGCTAGAGCCAGGTAAGCCTTTCACGCTAGCAACCCAGATGAAAATACTGGGAAAGCCCTAGGGAAATAGATCCTTATCCGTAGATATGCTGGTTTTTGTGGGAAATAATGCTTTATAGTAAAAATTAAAGTACGATGGCTCAACCGTGAACTATTTGAGCCAAAAAGACAAAGTTGTTGCTTCAGTAATGGCGCTCTCGACCGTGGGACTTCTGGGGGCATTTAGTGCCCAGGTAGTACTGGGGGCGCAGCGTGCCCTCGCCAAACAGACAGCGACATCAACTCTCACGACTCTGCATGTCTCCTCGCAGCCAGGAGTGGGGAGCCTGGGAGCGCTGGTGCTCGGCAGTATCTCCCTCGCTCTGACGCGGCGTATCCTACGCGGCTAGAGCCCATAACCTAGCGCTCTTTAGGGAGTGGCTCAGGGGGCTTGCCGTGCAGCTTGCGCGGGGGAAGCGGATCTTTATAGGCGATCCCGTTTTTGACAAAGCCGCCATTGGAGAGATACCAGCGACCACTCTTTGCAACACCCGCTGCAAAGTCTAATCTATCTTTTGCTCGTCCTGTGGCATCACAACTAAAGCTTGCCGACTCTAGCTCTTGCCATTTATTGTTATTTGTGCGGATCCAGCTTGGGCCAAACTCTGCCAGGCGTAGTAGCTGCCCATTGTCGCCGCCGAAGTTCTCGTTGAAGGAGTAGAGGCCACGGAGATAGTTGCCGTCTTTGGGCGCACGGAAGCGGGCGATCAGGCCCCAGCTCTTTTTCTCAGGGAACCAGAAGTAGCCGGAGTAGATGGTCTGCTGGCCGCTGCCCATAGGGACGGGCTCGGCATGAACGAGAAATTTGTAGGTCGTGTCTTTTTGCCAGGGATAGACGAGATGGCTGTGCCCGCCCGTGCCTTCGTTGCCAAAGCCACTCGCGACTACCCCCTCGCCTTTGGCTAAGAGCTTGACTTGGTCTTCATCGGCGACTTTGCTGCGGTCTATCCCCTCGTTGCCACTGTCCCAGATCGAGAAGATAATCCGGCGCTCTGTGGGACTATTCACCTGGATGCCAAAGTAGCCCCGTGCAAACCCGCAGGCCATGTAGTACGAGTAAAGCGGCGTCGTACGAACCGTCACTTCGTTGTAGAACCACTCGGCCTTGATTTCTTTGTCCAGCGCGTAGCTCAGATGCACCGATGCCGCGTTCTTGCGCTCTTTAAGATTAAAATGTGCCTCTTTACTGGCAGGCCCGGAGAGCAGGAGCGCCTCCGCTTTCCCGGGAGCCTTCAGTGCGAAGCGCCAGTAGCCGGGCGTGACGGTGATGGTTTCTTTCTTTTCGACAAGGCGCTTGCGGGCACCACCTGGCTTGAGGATGCCCCCTGCGGGCACTTTTTCGACAAATAGCTCGCCTTGTCTGCCCTCCAAATCGAGCGTGAGGGGCCCCGCATGCGTGAGCTCGCCGTACCAGACCAGAGCCCCATTTTCCTCATAGGCGGTAAAGGCAGGGATGCGAAGTGTTTCTTGGTGCATGCCTTCTTTTTCACCACCCAGGGGCTAATTTCCTAGTTGTGGCGTGACACCGGTGAAGGCATAGGGTTTTTCGAGGGTGGAGTAGTAGCTCTGATCGGACAGGCGGGGAAGATTTTGACCGAAGTAGCGCGTGAGCACAAGACGAAAAATATTGATGGGGGTCACCGACTCGCCCAGTAGCTCCTTGGCTTTCCCGTCGGGCGTGGCAACAGCCATCAGGTTATAGAATACTTCGTTAATATCGGTGTTGGCCAGCGACTGCCAGTCGGTCTTCATGCGCGGTCCGTGGTCGCCCATCAGAACAATCACTGTGGGGCGCGTGGCGTTTTTCTGGATCGTATCCAGAGCCTCCAAGACTTTTTGATTGAGATAGACGAGCTGGTCGGCGTAGCCTTGGCGGTAGTTTTTCTCTGGCCCACGGTGCGTATAGTCAGTGGCATCGCCGATGGTAAAACTCTCGCTGGCTGGGTAGCGGGGCTCGCCTTTTGGGCCAAAGACAAACGGCGGATGGGGAGCCAGGATATGGGCGAAGATGAACTTCGGCTGCGCGAGCGCGGCAGCGGCAGGCAGGTTGGTGTCTAGTGCACTGAGCAAGCGGCTCCGGTGATCGTCGAAGGCGGTGCGCTCAAACCGGAGTAAGAAGCCCAGTGGCGTGCGTAAAAGTAGCATTCGCTCTGTGTCCGTCAGGCGAAAGCCGCGCGGTGTGACTTGCTCAAAAAGACGATCCGCGGTGGGAGTTTGGGTCTGGACAACGCCGGTTGGGACAGAGATAAACAAGAATCCTTTTGGCTTCAAAAGAGCGCGAATCCGATTTTTATCAAGCGACTCCTGGCTGAAAAACGTGTCATGTTCATAAGATCTTGCAGGAGGGGTGATATAGTCAAGGTTAAAGGCCGACGAGAGCGCTAGGGGAGTCTGGATATAGTTAGCACGGCTCTTTCGGGCGATAAAGAAGCCGCGCTTCTCTAGCTCCTGTAAAAAAGGCGCATTATCGAGACCATAGAGCCTCTGGAGCACGTCCTGACGACCGTAGCCATCTAGAACGATACAGATGAGGTCAGGGAGTGTGCTAGAGGGAAGGGGCTGCGTCGGCATGGCGGTCATGGAGCTGCTTGCTGTGGGGAGGGAAGCGCGAGGAACTTTCGCCAGTCGAACCAGGCTGGGCACGAGCGAGCCTAGTAAGACACCGCTGAAAAACGTCGCGCGCGTCAAGAGTTTTGCAGCATCACGAACCCGATAAAAGACACCAAGCACTACCAGAGAGAGAGTCAACAAGAGGCTAATGTCCACCCAAGGGGCTTCGATAGCGGGTGTTTGATGGGGGAAAAGTAACTTGAGAAAGTCCCGAACTTCAGGGGCAACCCAGGCAAGCACAAGATCATGGCTAAAGAAGAGGAGAAGAATCGTAGCGGTTAAAGTAGCGGCTCGCTCTGGATTGCGCCTTGTCGTGACCCAGAAAAAGCCCCCAAGACCCAGTGTCAGGAGTAGTCCTACCAGTAAAGGTCGCAGGAGGCTGTTGCCCGCAAGCTCTGTCCCATTTTGACTCCACGTCCCCAATACCGGGTAGAGCAGTGCACAGAGCGGTCCAAAGACGAGAGTGGTGCCTCGCCAGAGTCGCCGCCGCATCCGTTACTTTCGCCGCCAGGCTCGTAGTCGCAACAAAAGCCCCTGAGCCAAGGCTTTTAGAGCAAACAGTCCGCCAAATAAGCCTGCCAGCGCGACTTGAAATGCATGGCTTCCGATTCCCGGATCGAGATAGGCATGGGCGGGACGAGCGGTCAAGTCCCAGACAACAAGTGCCAGGATCGTGATTTGCAGTAAGTTTCTCTTCATCTGATTTTGAGTCTCCTTAAAAAGGTTGCAACGCTCTTATTGCCATCTATGCGGGGACGAGCATCTCAAAAACAGTCTCACATGGAAAGATTAGTAAAGTATGAATTGGTGCGCGATAGAATAAAAGTCATGCTTACCCGCCGGATCATTCCCTGTCTTGATATTAAAGAGGGCCGCGTTGTAAAAGGCGTGAACTTCTTAGGCCTGCGCGATGCGGGTGACCCGGTGGAGCTGGCTGCACGCTACGATGCCCAAGGAGCTGACGAGCTGGTGTTTTTGGATATTACGGCCTCGTCGGACAAGCGTAGCTTAATTTTTGAGCTGGCCAGCCGCGTCGCCGAGCAGGTCTTTATCCCCTTCACGGTCGGGGGTGGGATTACGTGTGTGGAGGATGTACGGCGCATGGTCGCCACGGGGGCCGATAAGGTCTCGATCAACTCTGCCGCGCTCAAGAACCCTGACTTGATCCGAGAAGCCAGCGAGCGCTTCGGGAGCCAGTGCATCGTGGTTGCCATTGACCCGAAAAAGACCGGCAACACGAAGTCCGGCTGGGAGGTGCACTCCCACGGTGGGCGCACCCCGACCGGCATAGACGCGCTAGAGTGGGCCGAAAAAGTCGCAAAGCTCGGTGCGGGCGAGATATTACTCACCTCAATGGACGCCGATGGCATGAAGACGGGCTACGACCTTCCCCTCACCCGCGCCGTCTCTGAGCTCGTCTCCATTCCCATCATCGCCTCAGGCGGAGCCGGAACCCCGCAGCACCTCGTCGAAGCCGTCACCGAAGGCCGCGCCGACGCGGTCTTACTGGCCTCCATGCTCCACTACGGCGAGTACACCGTCGGGCAGCTCAAGGACTATCTCGCCGAAAATGGCGTCGCTGTTCGAAAGCTGTAAAATATCTTTTTCGCCGGTTGAAACGAGGAAAATCCCATGACTGATCTAGCTGCTTTTATAGCCACGACGACGCTGGCGGATACGCACGAGCATCTCTACCCCGAGGAAAAGTTTCTCGCCGGTGGCCCCGATGTTTTAGAGGATCTCTTCGACCACTACACGCGGGCCGATCTTGCCGTCGCGGGCGCAAGTCCAGAAGCACTCAAACGCCTGATTGATCTCAATGACCCCGATCTGCCAGGGCGCTTCTTAGGCGTTCGTGATGCCTGGGAGGCGATCCAGCACACGGGCTACGGCGAGGCGGTGCGGCTGACGGCAAAGCGGGTCTATGGGCTGGAGGAGCTTGTCCCCGAAGCGCTGGAGGCGGCGCAGAAGATTACCGAAGGCTTTCGCAAACCCGGCGAGCGACTGCGGCTTCTGAGAGATGTTGCCAATCTTTCCTATGTTCAGATAGATGATTTTCGCTGGGAGTGCGAGCCCAGCGCCGATGGGTTCTTCCAGTACGATATCAGCGTGGTCGGGCTAGTACAGGGTAATATCCCCGAGTGTTGCACCACTCCTGAGGCTGTTCGGGAGCATATCGGAAAGGGCTTCGCGCAGTGGGCACCCAAGGCGATCGCGATCAAGAGCCAGCACGCTTACAACCGGACTCTACTCTGGCAGGAGCGTACCGACAGCGAGATTGCGCCGCTTTTGGGCAAGCCCGAACCAACAGAGGCAGAAAAACTCGCGCTGGGCGACTGGATGTTTGCGCGGTGTATCGAGGAGGCGACTCGCCACGAGCTTCCCGTAAAAATCCACACGGGCTACTACGCAGGCCACAGCTACATGCCGATTGAGCGCGTCCCCTCGGGGTTGCTGACGGGGCTTCTGCGGGCCTACCCAAAGGCGCGATTTGTCCTGATGCATACCAGCTACCCCTACGGCCATGAGCAGATTGCACTGGCCAAGCACTTTCCCAATGTTTTCCTGGATTTGTGCTGGGCCTGGAGTATTGACCCGTACGCCACGCGTGATTTTGTCCGCCACGCGGTTCATGCGGTTCCGGCCAACAAGCTCTTTGCCTTTGGCGGCGACTCGTTCTGGCCCAATGCCAGCGTGAGCTACGCGTTCCAGGCGCGAACGTGGCTGACACGGGCGCTGCAAGCCGAAGTGGACGAAGCGCTCCTCACCGAGAAGCAGGCGATTTCTATTGCCGCGCGGTGGATGGGTGGCAATCAGGCGGCGTGTTTTAATTTGCCCTAGTCTGTGTGCGATAAAGAGAGTAGGAGGTTCGTATCATGAAACGCAGTGAGATCATTCGTTCGCTAGAGCTGGCCTATACCACTGAGAGCCTGATCTGGCTCCGGCGTGGCTGTGACACGCGGCCTTGGCGTGGTTTTGTGGTGGGAGCCTCGGAGACCCTAGTGCTGCTCCATGTGCTGAACGCGGGCACGATGCGGCTCAACGGCTACACGGCCATTCGCATCAAAGATATCGAGGAGTGTGTGGAAGACGAGACCTTCGCTCCCGTTGCGCTCAAGCTGCTCAGGGAGCGTCCCAAGCCTCAGCCAGACTTACTACTTCTTGACATCCCTGGCCTGCTCTCATCGGTGGGGGCGCACTTTCCCCTACTAGAAGTGTTTCAAGAGAAAAACAGCAGCTCGTTTCACATTGGGCGTGTGGTGGGCTTTGGTAAAAAGAAGGTACACTTTCAGGCGGTCTCACGTGGGGCAGAGTGGGGAGAGATTCAGAAATTCTCCTGCCGCGACATCACCCGCGTCGACTTTGGCGATGGCTACGACGAAGCACTCTGGCTGGTCGCACGCCGCCAGCCCCGCAACCTCCCGGAACGTAAGAAAAACGCATGAGCTTTCCCATTGACACCCTCAAGTTCGACGAAAACGGGCTGATCCCGGCGATTGTCCAAGATGTGAACAACCAGACCGTCCTGATGCTGGGCTTTATGAACCGCGACTCGCTCCTGCGCACCGTGAGCGAGGGCAAGGTGTGTTTCTGGAGCCGCTCCCGCCAGAAGTTCTGGCTCAAGGGCGAGACCAGCGGGATGTTTCTGCAAGTGCGCTCCGTGCGCGTCAACTGTGAGAATAACTCGCTACTCATCCTCGCAGAGCCTATCGGTCCCACCTGCCATACCGGCCATGAGTCCTGCTACTACCGCGAAGCCCAAGAAAGTGGTGAAAGGGGTGAAAGTGGCGAGTGGGTCGAGATCGCGCCCGTCCTCACCGACCCCGAAGCCCTCTACGGCAAGAAGTGAAGCCTCCCGCCTCATGGTGAGTCCAACGCACTGGAGGACTTATCTTATGTGTTGTTTTTCTGGTGCGGTGGAGAGCGTGACCAATACGCGGATTTTTGCGCGACTGACGGGCAAGGGAAGCCAGTTTGTGGTCTATCAGATGAACTGGAAGGCGCCAAAGCCTGTCGCGATGATCTTGCCGATTCCCGTAGTGCAAGGCAAGCCCGATGCGGTGCGCTTTGTCAATCTCAAAGAGTACGCTAGCTTCTTCGACGATCTCAAGAAAGGCTTCCCGGCTCCAAAAGCAAGCCGTGGTGGCTTTGGGGCAGGCAATCTCCCCGTTCCAACGTCGGCGCTGCCTGAGCCTCTGCCCGTTGCCGAAGTGGGGGACTTTGTGGCGAGCTTTGTGCCGACGATCGCCGATTTTGCCCGGCTCGATCCACGCTTTGTCCTGCCCATGGAGACCTGGGATCAGGTGCCCAGCTACCGGCGCTACGGCTTTGCGGTCTTTCAGCTCAAGGCGGCGGCAAAAAACGGCGCCAGTGTGCACCCGATGGCCTTTGAGTTCGATAACCGTATGGGCCGCTCCCTCTTCTTCCCGACTCTGCACATCCACGACGGCGTGGTGCACCCGCGCGAGGACTTCGATCACGTGCTCTACACACAGGGCGTGGTTATCGGGGAGAAAAGCCCACAGAACGCCGAGAAGTTTATCGCCAT
>NZ_CBAYMC010000083.1:0-15992 GCF_964826245.1 Armatimonas sp.
CCACAAGTTCGACCCGATTCCCACCAAAGACTACTACGGCCTCTACGGCGTGCTGCGTAGCTCACGGTTTCAGCTGACATCGTCGGATGGCCCCGCCACTTTCGGCAAGCCCGCCGCCACCATCGCACAGCTTCGCGCTGGGATCGACAAGCGTGCCCTGAGCGAGAGCTGGAAAGCCAGCCTCGCCGCGCTCCCTGATGACAGGCTCAAGGCGGAATTACTCGCGCTGAACCGCAAGAGCGGCGGCGTGAGCGACTTTGCACTAGCCCAGTGGACTCCCAGTGGCGCGGCCATGCAGACCCTGGTCAAGCCCGGTGAGCTGGTCCTCTCCGGCGACCCGCAAAAACCCGTGCTGGCCCTCGCCCCCCGAACGCTGGCGCACTCTGCGCTCGGGGGGCGCCGCCAAGAGGGCGCTCTGCGCTCCCCGACCTTCACGATAGATAAAGACTTTATCCATGTCAATGTTGCGGGACAAAAAGGCCGCCTACGTATCATTGTCGAGAGCTTTCAGGTCATCCGCGACCCGCTCTACGGTTTTCTGGGGCACACGATCGACAACTCCGAGCCGCAGTGGCGCACCATTGACCTGCGCATGGTCAAGGGCCGTCGCGCCTATGTCGAGCTCACCGACAGCGCCCGCGACAACTTCTCCAATGGCAATTTAAGCGACACCAACAAAGGCCACGACGGCTGGATTCGCTGCGAGGGCGCGGTGCTCAGCAATAGCAATGTCCCGCCTAGCGAGAACAACTCCCTGGCGAGCCAGTCGCCGGAGCAAGTACGCTCACTTCTGAGTGCGACACTAGACCGCTGGGCAAGTGGTGCCCTCACCGCAAGCGACACACCCACTCTTGAAGCGCTGGACATGCTCCTGCGCAAGGGCCTTCTGGATACCAAGTCTCTCGCCGGTGTCAGCGCTCAAATGGCCGCCATTGATAATGCCCTCCCCGCCCCGACCCGCATCCTAGCGATGGCCGACGGCGACGGCGAAGACGAGAAAGTTTTCCTGCGAGGCAATCACAAGGCCGCGGGGCCGGTCGCGCCGCGTCTCCAGCTGGCGCTCTGTGGCACGGAGAGCACTCCCATCTCGGGAGTCAGCGGCAGCGGGCGACTGGAGCTTGCCAAGCGCATCGCCAGCCCGCAGCACCCGCTCACGGCCCGAGTGATCGTCAACCGGCTTTGGCACCACCACTTTGGGCGCGGAATCGTCCCCACCACCGATGACTTCGGGCACATGGGCGAGAAACCCACCCACCCCGAGCTCCTCGACTGGCTGGCGAGCGAGCTGGTGGCGAAAAACTGGTCGCTCAAGGCGATGCACAAGCTGATCCTTTCCAGCGCGACCTACAAGCAGCGCAGCGATATTGCCCCCACGGTAGCCGCCACAAAAACCGATCCGACCAACAAGCTCCTCTGGCGCATGAATGTCCGACGCTTGGAGGGCGAGGCAATCCGCGATAGCCTACTGGCGCTCTCCGGTCGCCTCGACAGCACGCCCTACGGCCCACCGGTCAATACCTACCTCACCGAGTTCTCCGAGGGACGTGGGCGGCCCGGTCAAGGCCCACTGGATGGCAACGGACGGCGCAGTATCTATCTCTCGGTGCGGCGCAACTTTCTCTCGCCCTGGCTCCAGTCCTTCGACTTCCCAACCCCGTTCACCTGTATCGGGCGGCGCAGCGTCAGCAATGTCCCCGCACAGGCACTGGCCCTGATGAACGGCCCGTTTGTCCGCCAGCAGGCCGAGGTCTGGGCCACGCGCCTCCTCAAAGAGCAGCCCAGCGCCACGCCCGAGCAGCGCATTACCTGGCTCTACGAAAACGCCTTTGGCCGCCCCGCCAGCGCCGCGGAGATGAAAGACGCACTCGATTTTGTGGCTCCCCCGCCTGCGGGGGCCGGGGGGGACGAAAAAGCCACTTGGGCCGATCTGTGCCATGTCCTGCTCAATGTCAAGGAGTTTATTTTTATCAAATGACACGACGAGAAATGCTTGCAACGGCGGCGACGGGCTTCGGGGGCATGGCAGCCTCCGCGCTCTTTGCGGAAGAGGCGCATGCCCAAACGGGTGGGCAAGGCGGACGGCCACTGGATCATCCGGCGAAGGCCAAGGCGGTGATCTTTCTCTACATGGACGGCGGCCCGAGCCAGATGGACACCTTCGACCCAAAGCCGCGCCTCGAAAAAGACCACGGTAAGCCACTGCCGCTCGAAGTGCCCGCGACCCAGTTCAACAACAACGGCAATATCCTCAAGTCTCCGTGGAGCTTTAAGAAGTACGGCCAGAGCGGGATTGATATCAGCGAGCTCTTTCCGGAAGTGGCAAAGTGCGCCGACGAGCTGTGCGTGATGCGCTCGATGACCTCCAACTTCTCGGAGCACACCAACGCCAACTACTTTCTGCACACGGGAAATGGCTCGCAGGGCCGCCCGAGCATGGGCGCGTGGGTGACCTATGGCCTCGGGCGCGCCGCCAAAAATCTTCCCGGCTATGTGGTGATCAACGGCGGGCTCATCCCTAACGGGGGCCTCGACTGCTTTGGCTCCGGCTTTCTGCCGCCGACCTACCAGGGCTCGATCTTCCTGCCACGTCCGAGTGCCGTCGCCGATCTCAACCCACTGGAGAAGACCGAGGCGGAGCAGAAGCGCAAGCTGAACTTGCTCAAGCGGCTGGATAAGAGCGTCTTAGGTGGCATGGGCAATAGCGCCGCCGTAGACGCCGCGATCCAGAACTACGAGCTGGCCTTTCGTATGCAGAGCGCGGTTCCTGAGCTCACGGGCATGGCGGGCGAGACCGAAGCGACCAAGAAGCTCTACGGCCTGGATCACCCGTTTGCCCCGGCGCGGACGTTTGGCTTCCAGTGCCTGATGGCGCGGCGCATGGTCGAGCGCGGAGTCCGCTTTGTCGAGCTGACGCACCCGAGCTGCGGCCACGATCGGTGGGACCAGCATGGCAATCTTAAAAAGGGCCACGAGGACAACTCGCGCATGGTGGACACGGCGATTGCGGGGCTTTTGAAAGACCTCAAGTCGCGCGGGATGCTAGACTCGACGATCGTGCTCTGGGCCAGCGAGTTTGGTCGCACCCCGATGGTGCAGGGCGGTGATGGCCGCGACCACAACCCCTTTGGTTTCACAGTCTGGGCGGCAGGCGGTGGCTTCAAGCCCGGCACGATCTACGGCGCGACCGATGAGTTTGGCTACTTCGCGGTGGAGAACAAGATGGAGATGCATGATCTGCACGCCACGATGCTACACTTGCTCGGCTTCGACCATAAAAAACTCACCCAGCGCTTTGGGGGCCGCGACATGCGCCTCACCGATGTCTTTGGAAATGTTATCAAGGAATTAATCGTATGACACTTCTACCTTTCCTCTTGCTAGCACTGGCGGGACAGACACCGCTCCAGGCTTCTCTCGTGGCGGATCAGTATGTCGAGATCCGGGCACAAGGCAAGCCAATCGGGCGGTTCATGACCGCCTACGATATCTCCGATCCCAAGAAGCGCGAGGAGACCTACAAGCCGTATCTGCACATCCTCGACCCAGAGACAGGCAAGCCGATCACCAAGGGCATGGGTGGGGAGTTCACGCACCACCGGGGAATCTTTATCGGCTGGAACAAGCTCACGGTTGCCGGCAAGACCTACGACAGATGGCACATGGTGGGCGGCGAACAAATCGTCAAGAAGGTAGGGGTGGCAAGCTCGGCCCGTGGCGAGAGCGCCATCAGCGCGCCCAAGATTGTCTGGACCGGAGCCACACGCGATGAGACGCTCCTTGAGGAGCGGCGTGATATGATCTTCGGCCCACCACCAACCGGAGCATTTGTGCAGGTGGATTTTTCGTCGGAGCTAAAAGCGGTCGCGGGAGACACGAGCTTTGATGGCGACCCCGAGCACGCGGGGCTTCACTTTAGGCCCACCGATGCAATGGATCGCGCCAACACGGTCTATCTCTATCCCAAGGCCGAAGCAAATGCGCACAAAGACCGAGACTATCCCTGGGTAGGGATGACCTACACGGCGGAGGGCAACAAGTACAGTGTTGTCATGCTCTCCCACCCCAGCAACCCGAGCGGCACGGCGTGGTCGGCGTATCGAAACTACGGGCGCTTCGGGGCGTTCTACAAAACCGCGATCCAGAAAGATGAGACGCTGAAGATACGGGCGCGTTTCGTGGTCTACAAAGGCGAGCTTCCGAGTCCTGAGGCAATTCAGGCACTCTGGAATGGCTATGTGGGCAAGAAAGAGCCACTTGCCGCCAGCACCCGCAAGCCCGCCGAGCAACCCGCTCCTAAAAAGTAACCCTCTTCCGGCGACGAAGGAGCAAAAATGGGAAGAGGGTCAGCGAAGAGAGGAACGAACGAAGCCGGGGAGATGGCAATTGCGGTAAGATAGGGACTAATGCAGGAACTGGAAATTAAAGGGTGGCGCAATGGCTTGCTCGTCGTGCTCCCCGAAGCGGATGCTTGGGACGAGGTGCGCTCGTCGCTGGAGGCACGCCTCAATGAGGCAAAGGATGCGCGGACGTTCTGGCGGGGCGCACAAGTCACGCTGGACTTTGGCAGCCGTGAGCTGGGCTTAGAAGACGTCGAGGAGCTCTGCAGCTGGCTCCGGGAGTTCTGGGGACTGATTCCCCTTGCCGCCGTGGCTCCCGATCCCCAGACACAGGCGGCGTGCGAGAAGCTGGTACTCAAGACCTACGCGGTTCTGCCCACGATCCAGAAAGCGACGGCGGATCGAGAGACGCCTGTGGTCGGAGCCGCTCCGGCTCCCGTGCCTCAGAAGGCGACTCCGCCTAGTAGTGAGCTTAACAATGCACTCTATCTCTTTCGCAGTGTACGCTCTGGTCAACGCATCGAGCACAGCGGCAACTTAGTGATCTGCGGCGATGTGAGCGCAGATGCTGAGGTGGTAGCCACCGGCGATATTATCGTGGTGGGGAGGCTTCGGGGACGGCCCCATGCGGGGTGCCAGGGTGATGAGAGCGCCAAGATCGTGGCTAGCGAGCTACGTGCGCCACAGCTCAGAATCGCAGGCAAGATCGCGGCGGCTCCCCATGAGGAGGGACTGCGTACCGAAAAGCGCTCTTCCGAGGTCGCGCGAATTGAAAACGGCGAGATTCAAGTTTTCCCGTTATAATGGCCAGGAATTGTGTTAAGAAAGTAAAGAGAGTGTTATCAGGATGGCAGATGCGCGAGTAATCGTGATTACCTCGGGAAAAGGCGGCGTGGGAAAAACCACCACGACCGCCAACCTGGGAATGGCCTTGGCGGAATTGGGGGAGACGGTGGCGTTAGTCGATGCCGATATCGGCCTACGCAACCTTGATCTCGCATTAGGGCTCGAAAATAGAATTGTCTACGATATCGTAGATGTGGTGGAAGGGCGCGCCGATGCCCGCAAGGCACTGGTAAAAGACAAGCGAAAATCAAATCTCGCATTTTTGCCCGCCGCACAGACCCGTGATAAGTCTGCCGTGAGCGAAGATCAGATGCGGCAGGTTATCCAGGACATTAAGGATCTGGGTTATACCATGATCCTGATTGACTGCCCTGCGGGAATTGAGCAAGGATTCAAGAACGCGACGGCGGGAGCAACTGAGGCGATTGTGGTCACCAATCCCGAGATGTCGAGTGTCCGAGACGCAGATCGAATTATCGGGCTCTTGGAAGCGCAAGGCCTACACGATGCCATGCTGATCGTCAACCGTATTCGTCCCAAGATGGTACGTGAGCAAGAGATGCTCGATGTCAGCGATGTTCAGGAAGTCCTTGGGACATCGGTTAAGCTTATCGGGGTAGTGCCCGATGATGAGAGCATCATTACATCCACCAACCGAGGTGAGCCCGCGTCCATGACCCCAGACTCACAGGCAGGTCAAGCATACCGCAACATTGCCCGGCGGCTCCGTGGCGAAGAGGTTCCTTTCATGAATATCATGGAGGAGAAAGAAGTCAATAACGGATTCTTTGACCGAGTCCGCAAGCTTTTTAGTGGTAAATAGAGAGGCCCAGGATGACACTTCTAGACCGAATTTTCGGCAGGCATGAAGACAGCTCAAAGTCCGTCGCCAAGGATCGTCTCAAAAATATCTTGATGCACGACCGTGCAGATATTCCCCCACACATCATGGAGAAGATGCGGCTGGAGATTATCGCGGTCATTGCCAAGTACATTGAGATCAATGACAACGATCTCAAAGTAGACTTGGAGCGTGCGGATAGTGAAGTGGCGCTGGTCGCCAATATCCCTATCCGTCGCATCAAGGGCTAGACAGAAGAGACGGGCTCGTCAGCTTGTACACTTGATAGCGATTTCGTTCCGGGACAGGGTAGTCTGGAGCGAAGGCCCGAACGGGTGTGACCGTCCAGCCGCGGGCCTGCAGCCCGGCTCCGATTCGGTGGAACTCCTCCCAGCCTTGGAGCACCACCAAAAAACCACAGTGTTTCTCTTTTGCGAGTGCCTCAACCGCATCTAGGCGCTTCTTGCCCACACTAGGCTCCGTGAGGCGCTGGTGCAGCGGGATCGCTGCTGGGGTCTTGAGACCGACCATGTCCACCAGCTTTTTGCGACCCGCAAAGCCCATATAGCCCGCATCGTGGAGCAAGAGCGGCCCCTCTTCGTCGGGGATGGTGTCGCAGAACTTTGTGAGGCCATCTAGCTCGATAGACACTTCCTGGTACCAGCCCTCGTAGGTGCTCCAGTGGGTGGGAAAGGTGAAAAGCCCCTGTGCGAGCACCAGCGCCGCCCCGATACTTGCAGCCTGCCCCAGAGATTTTTTCAGCCTCCACAGCGACGCGCAGCCCAGCCAGAGAAAGGGCAGGAGCACATAGAGGTAGCGGTGGTAGTACTGCAAGAGTGCCATCGGGAGGCTCTGCACATAGGCTGCGATAAGCACCAGCGCAAAGAGTAGCCCGATCCGTCCCAGGCTCGTACGCACGAGAGTGGGAAGAAAAATCGCACCAGTGCCCACCAGCGCCGCAAAAGCCCCTAGATGCCGTCCTGCGATCGCCAGCTTCTCCCCCAGTGGCAAGCCCGACTCGGCAAAGTACGCGCGCTTGGCCGCAATGGTCTGGGGAATCACCGAGCCCGTGTTGGCCCAGAGAAGCAGTAGAAACGGAGTCATCGCCGACAAAGCCCAGCCCAGAGAGGCCAGCTTACGCTCTTTTGCCAGCAGCAGCACCGAGAGCACGATCAGCTCCGGGCGCAGAAACGGCAGGAGCCCACAGAGCACGGCAAGGCCACGTGTGGATTTCTCTTGTGAAGCGAAGACGAGCGCCCAAGTGACACCTGCCAGCGCCAGCCCTGTCTCCAGTCCATTGAGCATCTGAAACGGGGTCTGTGCGGCAAAGAGCCCTGCGAGCATCAGTAACGCTGCTTGCCAGGGAGCCGCGCCGTGCACCCGTGCCAGTCGCATTAGCCCCAGCCCATAGAGCAATATCCCCAGCCAAAGCGTCAAGTTCAGCGCTGTCAGCGGCGGTAGTGCCAGGCAGAAAAGAGCCGTCAGCGCCACATGAACAAGACTCGTCGAGCCACAAAGAGCGGCGGTGCCCACAAAATTGGGATCGGGCTTCCCCGAGACTAGCACGACAGCGTTGTGGAGGGTGATGTAGGCATCATCGGTGGGGAACACCGGGGTCTCACCATAGAGAAAGCGGTGGATATTAAAGGCAACCAGCACCACAAAGCCAACAAGCAGAGCAAGAACGGTGTCCGTCGAAAGCGAGCGGTGTGTCTGAGGCGATAGTTTAGCATGCATTACCTGGTATTTTCGGCAGGTTGGAGAGCAAAAAACAGGCGCGGGCTAATCCGTTCGGGGGTCTCGGAGCCACTTTGCATGGCCATCTAAAAAGAGGCGGTTTCGTCCGCCCATGTGCACCGCACGGCCTTTGAGCGCAGCAGGAACTGTGGCGATGGTTCGAGGGAAGTAGGGATCTACGGCTAGCTCTGCATCGGCAGGGCCATCGGGCTGCCCTGCTTGTGGGTTGTTGGCCTGGCGTAGCTCATCCACGGCCTGCTCGGGTGTCTTGCCCCAGAAGTTATCCAGCGGGATAGGATCATCAGGGCGATCGAAGCGCCAGAGCCAGTAGCGCACGCCCGTCTGCTCCACTTGCACCACCCCCGCCATCTTCGCAGAGATGCTCGGACAGCTCAGGATCTCCCGATTCTTGAGATAGGGATCGAGTGTCTGCACCACCCAGCCTCCCCGTGGGTCACTCGTAGGCCATGCGCTTCCCCACGGCTTGTAGCCTAGTGCGTTTTTCAAGTCGCGTCGGTCGGGAAGGCGCTCGTCGTAGTCTTGGGCGTACATCGAAAATCCAATCCCGAGCTGGCGCAGATTCGAGAGGCAGCTCGTCTGACGGGCTTTCTCACGGGCTTGGGCAAAGACGGGAAAGAGAATGGCGGCTAGAATCGCGATAATCGCGATCACGACGAGAAGTTCGATAAGCGTAAAGGCCCGTTGCACACGGCTATGCTACCGCCGTCGCTGGTAAAGCGCCATGCCACCACCAAGGCTTCCTAGCACAAGAAGCAGTAGAGACGAAGGCTCCGGTGCGCTACCCAGCGAGAGAACAAAGAGGCCATTGTTGCGATCTCCCGCAAGAATCGTCCCACTGGGGAGAAACGGGTAGTTGCCCCACTGTCCATTGAAGCTCCGCTCAGGCGCGAGATCGTCCTGGTTGTAGGTATCAAAAAACGCATGCGGGATCAGCACGCTCTGTAAGTTTTTTGTGCCATCTCCCCGCAGGGGCAGCGTCGCAAAGTTCGTCGCCCAAAGCGCCGAGAGGTCAAAGACTCTTAGCCCGACGGTGTAGTTGGACTCAAAGAGCAAGCTCCCTTTGATAAAGAGATTGTGGTCAATGGCGATACTCGGATGCTCGTAGTAACCTAAATACGCAGGACTATCCAGATCTGCCAGATCCCAGATATGCGTCCGCGTGTTCTGCGGTCCACCACTCAGTGCCCACTCATCAAACTCATCGTTGACAATGAAAAAACGGTGATCGTCGGTGAGCGAGCCCTGGTGCGTGTAGCCCAAGTTCGGGTAGTTACCTGTGGAGAGTCGAACCGGGGCGCTATGGTTCGTAAAGTTAACCACTTCCAGCCCACTGCCACCACTACTATTCAGCACGATCTCTTTGCCCACATGCGCCGCATCGGGCCCATGGTAGACCACGCTGGTACTGTCGTGAACATAGCCCAGTCCCGCGTAGTTCAAAACCGAGGTCGGGCTCAGCGGACTGGCAAGATTGAGCACCTGCTGTTGCGCACTAGAGCCATTGAGAAAGGCGTAGCCTGTTGTTTCGTTGATCGTGATCGTGTGGGTATTGGTCACCCCATTGTACGTGGTATTCGGAGTCCAGCTCTGCGCTGTCGTTGCGCCACGCAGGCGGGTGAGATCGAAGATCTGCATCCCATGGGCTCCGTTGCCATCTGAGACCACGTAGAGATGGTTGTTGTAGGTCTGAAGCTCACGCCAGGGACTGGTTCCTGTATTCGTGGCCATCAGCCCAAGGTAGACGGGCGCAGCAGGCGCTGTCACGTCCACAAATGCCGTGCCATTGCTGATACCGTAGAGAGCGTACTCACGGCTGGTGAGTGGGTCCACCCAGCCCCAGATCGCGCTTCCGACCTCGCCCGTCTTTCCCGCAAGCGTGTCTATCGAGAGGCGCGAGTGCAGCTGCATGTTGCTGGACTGAAAGCTCGATGTCATCGGGGCATTATTACCGCCGCCACTAAAGCCACCACAGCCACACTGGCATCCCAGACAGCTCCCCGTTGAGCAGTCACAAGCCGAGGCGGTTCGCAACAAAAGAATCGCAACACAGAATACAGTAAAACAAAAACGCGTGAGAAACAGCATAAGACACTCCTTCATCTCCAAGTGTTCTCCTACCGTCTCTCACACGTCTAACCAATGCCCGAGGCGGGATTCGAACCCGCACGCCCTTACGGACCGCAGATTTTTCGGCGGGAGCGAAGGTATCGAACCTTCGTATGTTGCCATACTCCCGAAGTCTGCTGCGTCTACCATTTCGCCACCCAGGCAGGTAAGAGGCATTTTACGACGTTCTGGAAAAAGATGCCAATACAAAACTAGAAAACCGGTTTATTTCATGATACTCTGTGCGGAGTTAGGAAACGATGAGGAAACCAACCACACTCAAGGATGTTGCGGGGGCACTGGGGATGCACAAGTCCACAGTCTCGCTGGCGCTCTCGGGCAAAGGGACGATCTCGGCTGAGACGCGCAAGCGGGTCAGTCAAGTCGCAAAAGAGCTGGGCTACGAGCCCAATGTGCTTGCTCAGCGGCTGGCCGGTGGTGTCGAGACCACAACCGTCTCTATTCTTAGCGGTGTTTTAGATGTCGGGCTTGCCACCGAGAAGATTCTCCTGATCCAGCAAGAGCTCAGCGCCCACGGCTTTGAAGTGCCACTCTACACTTGGCACTCGTACAGCGCCTCGAAAGAGAACAGTGAGCGACAGGCGGCCCAAGTCCGAAATCTCTGCCGACAGCGACCTCGTGCGATTGTCTGCGCCGTGCAGCGACTCCCGAATGCCATCTTGCAAGAGCTTGATGCCTACCAGGCGCGCGGTGGAGTTGTGATTAGCTACGACATTGAGGTTCCCTACGAGTGGGACCAGATCGTCTTTGACCGCGAGGACAATGCCTACCGCGCGGCAAAGTACTTACTGGAAGCGGGCCACCGCAAGCTCGGACTTGGCATGTCGCATCTGCGTGAGCCTGTGAGTCCCACCGACCCCCAAGCGCATCGCCTTCAGGGGTTCCAGAGAGCACTTGCGGAGTACGACGTGCCGTTTCGTCCTGAGTGGCTCTTTCATACCAGCACGTATGAACGCGGCGGTGTGGAGCTCGCCAAGCAGTTTCTTGTGCTCCGTGACCGCCCGACGGCTCTGGCAGTGGTGAATGACTACATGGCCATGGCCCTGATGAACGAGCTGACACAAGCGGGCGTGCGCCTCCCCGATGACCTCAGCCTAATCGGCCACGATAACCAGCCCATTGCGACTTACTGCCCGGTTCCGCTGACGACCCTCACGCAACCCACGGAAAAGATCGCACAGGCCGTTGTTGCGCAGCTCCGAAAGCGGCTTGAGGAGAGAGAGCTCCCTCCCCAGCGGATCTCCATCGAGAGCGAGCTGGTGGAGCGACAAAGTGTGACGCGTCCGAAAGAAAACTGAGTATGTTTCGTCTGGAGATTTCTTGGAAAACGATCTTGGACCAGCCTTTGGCATGGTACAAGACGGCGGAGGCGCAGAAAATCGCGGCCAATGTCATGCTCTACCAGCACCCCAATGGCGGCTGGGAGAAAAACCTGGACATGATCACACCGCCTAAGACTCCCCCCAAAGAGACCACCATTGACAACGGAGCCACGACCACGCAGATTGAGCTTCTCGCACGTGTCGGCACGCCTGAGTCTCAGGCCGCAGCGCTCAAGGGAATTGACTTCCTGCTGGCAGCGCAGTACCCCAGTGGCGGATTCCCCCAGTTTTTTCCGCTAAAAAAAGGCTACTACACCCATATCACCTTCAACGACGATGCCATGATACGGGCACTGATCGTTCTGCGTGATGTGGCACAAAACAGGCCTGTCTACACTTTTGTGGATGCCGGACGACGGCAGAGGTGCGCCGCTGCCGTCACTAGAGGCATTGCCTGCATCCTCAAGTGCCAAGTGGTGATTCAGGGCAAAAAAACTGCCTGGTGCGCCCAGCACGACGAAGTAACATTTGCGCCCGCTAAGGCCCGCGCCTACGAGCTTCCCAGCCTCTCGGGGAGCGAGTCGGTGCACATCCTACGCTTTCTGATGGGCGAAGAGCCCACACCACAGCTTACAGAGGCAATAGAGGGTGGCGTTGCCTGGCTCAAGGCCAATCAGCTTATGGGGATTCGTATCGAGAAGAAAAATGGAGATGCGTTTGTCGTGCCCGACCCGGCGGCTCCCCCACTCTGGGCACGCTTCTACGACTTAGAGACGGGAAAACCATTTTTCTGTGGGCGTGATGGCATCAAGAAAGCCACCATGGCTGAGATCGAGAAAGAGCGCCGCAAAGGCTACTCCTGGTACACCAACCGGGGCAATGATCTGCTCACTAAAGACTACACCGCCTGGAAGAAGAAGAGATAACACAAAAAAATCTACCACTGAAGGTAACAACTCAATGAAAAACCGAGCCTTTACACTTATCGAGCTCCTCGTCGTGATTGCAATTATTGCTATACTAGCCGCTATTCTCTTCCCCGTCTTTGCCCAAGCGCGAGCAAAAGCGCGCCAGATCGCCTGCCTCTCTAACCAAAAGCAGATTGGCACGGCATTTATGATGTACATCCAAGACTACGACGAGACTTTCCCTTTCTCCGACTATGGCGTGAGCAACAATGCAGCCGACTACATCGTCTGGCCCTTTCTGGTCGAGCCGTATATCAAAGGCGGCGTTCAGGGAACGACCAATAAAAATCAGAAGAAATCGGTGTTTGTATGCCCCGATAACGGAGTTAGCACTCCTGATAGCTTCTTTACAGGCTTTGCTGCTGCACGTGGCCTGCTCAACTACAATGTCAACCGCTACTTGATGGAGGCCAACCGTAACAACCAGGGGATCAACAATGGCCTTACAGTGCAGAGCCTTGCCGCCGTTGAAGCCCCCGCAAGCCTGGTAATGATGTGTGAAGCCGTAGGCACGCTCCCCGAGATTCAGGGACGTGACAATCGCTACACCACCGCCTCCGATCAGCACAATGCAGGCTACATGAACGCACGCCAGCGCCATAGTGGCGGCGCAAATTTCACTTTTGCCGATGGGCACTCGAAGTGGTTCAAGGCACCTCAGAACTACCAAGCCCGAAGTGTCAATGGCGTGATCTGGACCAAGTGCGACGGCCCGTTGGGTGCCAACGGCGCAGGTTGGTTCCAGCCGCTTTCAGGCACCCTTCCGGTCACCAACTCCGCCTGTCAGTAGGGCTTAGCTTATTTCAGGAAGCCGCCAGCTCTTGGGAGTAGGCGGCTTTTTGGGGTCAAAGGGAGCCAGTTTAGGCGCAAGAAAGCGCTTGAGCGGCAAGTGGCTCGTGCGGAGGCTCTCTACCACGCACTGCGCGAGAAGCCAAGCGCCGTAGGTAGAGAAATGCGTGTCGTCTTTGATGCTCCCGGTGTGGACAAAGGCTTTTTTCGAGACCTCGGGGCCAAGGGCTTCAAAGAGCGTCTTGCTCAGGGCATTGAGATCCAGCAGTGCCACACTCTCGGTCTTGGCAAGCTGACGCATGGCCTCGGGGTAGTCGCCAAGCGTATTGATCAGCTTGCCTTGCTCATCAAAGCGGCGGCGGTACATCGAGGTGACAAAAACGGGTGTCGCCCCAACTTTTCTTGCCACAGAAGCGAAGTGGCGTAGCTCGTCTTGGTAAGACGTGAAGGGCTCCACAAAGTTTGCGCCGGGCTTCTGATCGTTGTGAGTGAACTGGATAAAGAGATAGTCGCCTTTTCGGATCGTGCTCTCGATCTTGGCAAGGCGGCGCTCAGCCACAAAGCTCTTGAGCGACTCCCCAGACTCAGCATGATTAGCGATAGCGATACCCGGCTGAAAGAAGCGCGGTAGCAGCTGTCCCCAGGCAGCAAACGGCGCTTTTCCCTGATCGGTCACCGTGGAGTCTCCGGCGATGTAGACCGTCGAGGCTTTGGCATTGGGCTCGATTCGAAGCGTTTTGAGGCACTCGGGTGGGCAGTGAAACTCAAAAGAGAGCTGCTCGTCCCAGTCCAAGTGCCCCAGCTCATCTTTTTTCAGTCGCACCAACTCTCCCCTAGAAAGAGCTAGCTGAGGGCGGCGCACGTTGATCGTCCACAGGATTGTCCTGCTCTCGCCCGCACGAAGCATCGTGGGCTCTAGCAAGAGCCGCCTAGCTTCGGTTTTCACCGTAGCCTCACACGGCCCCGCAAGCGTGAGGGCCACGTCGTAGTTGCCCTCGGGAACGGGGACAGAGAACTGCCGATCCGTAACCGTGACCTCGGTTGCTTTTCCCTCAAAGTATAAAATCATAAAAGCCCTGTAATAAACCGGTTGATCAGAACAGAATACTATGCTATTATAGCTTCGTCAACCGGTTTATTTCCGATTAGCGCACTCATTGCTAGGAGTATTTTATCTATGAAGAACCGAGCCTTCACGCTCATTGAGCTGCTTGTGGTGATCGCCATCATCGCGATTCTCGCCGCCATTCTCTTTCCCGTCTTTGCCCAAGCCCGTGAGAAAGCCCGTCAGACGGCTTGTCTTTCTAATGCCAAACAGCTAGGCACTGCCACCATCATGTATGTACAAGACTATGATGAGACTCTGCCCCTGATTAACATGGCCGACCCACAAACCGGCAGTGTCAACTGCTACGCAAACTTCAAGTGGCAGGATGAGCTCTTCCCCTACATCAAAAATGCGGGGATATTTACCTGCCCAAGCGACTCGGATCCCAATAAAATCTGGCGCACGCAACCGGAGCGCCTCGCCGCATCCCCGACTTGTAATACAGGCCGTGGGCCTGGTGGCAGCTACTCTGCCAACGCCTGGTACGACCATGTCCCTGTGACAGCGGGGGCAAGTGCCCCATTCCGTGCGAGTATGGCGCAGGTAGAAGCTCCTGCCGACACGATTTTCATCTCGGAGACCAACCCCAATGTCAATGGACAGCTCTGGACAACAGCTCCTGTCTTAGCAGGGGCTCCGACGAGTGTGACGACAACCCTGCGTCAGATGATTATCGCCCCGAACGCCGTCCCCCCTGTTTTTGGTTATACGGATGGTGCCAGCCGCCGCTACTGGGTGCTGGGCCGCCATAGCGAGATGTCGAACCAGATCTTCGTGGATGGTCATGCAAAAGCGATGAAGATCGGACAGCTTGCAACACGGCGCACCAACTCCTCTGGTGTGGTAGTCTATCCCTACTGGACCAACGAACAGGACTAGAACACACATGCTAAATCGTCGTGAACTCTTACTTGCCTCAGGAGCGCTGCTCCTCCCCCACATGGACGAGCCGCCCACCCTCTGGCTGATCGGGGACTCGACGGTAAAGAACAATACCAAGGGGCAGCAGGGCTGGGGAACCGCTCTGCCTGCTCTTTTTGATGCCACAACGCTCAAAGTTAACAATAAAGCCCTGGGCGGTCGCAGTAGCCGGACATTTCTCACTGAGGGACTCTGGGATGCTGTCGCCAAAGAGCTGAAAAAAGGCGATGTTGTGGTCATGCAGTTCGGCCACAACGACGGTGGCGATAAGTTCAAGGGAACCCGCCCCCGCGCCTCGATCAAGGGCAACGGCGAAGAGATCGAGACGGGTACCCTTGAGGCAACGGGCAAAGAAGAGACCGTTCATAGCTATGGCTGGTACTTAAGAAAGTACATCACTGGTGCCAAGGCCAAGGGTGCCACGGTCGTGGTGTGCTCTCCGATTCCGCGCAATATCTGGAAAGACGGCAAGGTCGGGCGCGCCTCAGGCGACTATGGCAAGTGGGCCAAAGAAGCGGCTCAGCAAGAGAAAGTCCACTTCCTGGATATCAATACGCTCATCGCGGATCGTTACGAGCAGCTCGGCGAAGAAAAAGTAGTCCCCCTCTTCTTTGGCGATCACACCCACACCAGCCCCGAAGGTGCCGCTCTCAACGCGCAGATTGTCGCGGATGGTCTCAAAAAGCTCCTCAAACTCTAGGGGCTAGTGGTCAGGCTCTTCGTTCGGGTCGCCGTACTCTCATGTCATAGGCGTATCTTTTCGTCAAATTGAAAATTAGCACCGCGAAACGCCAAAAATTTGCAGATTTCGCTTCCGATATGTCTTTATTAACCATTGGTGCGCATCTCGCTGTTGAGAGGTGCTGATATTTCTTGAGCCAAGTGACTTGCGATAGGATGAGTTGTCTAAACAATTCCTGGAGCAAATCACTTGACCCTCACTGATTTTATCGCCACTTTGTTCTTTCACATCGA
>NZ_CBAYMC010000084.1:0-15936 GCF_964826245.1 Armatimonas sp.
AGGCGGGTGTAGGAGAGCTCAAAGGTCTGGTGTGGCCCCGCTAGCCAGCCGACAAAGAGCCGCGTGCCCGTGCCGCGCCAGCTGTAGCTACCGAGTCCTGCGCCGATGCAGGCAAGCAAGCACGCCTCCACAAAAGAGTGTTTTCATAAAGGCATTGTACAATAGCGTTGTGAATATCGAGACGATTCGTGTACAGCTTAACTTCCCTCTTGCTGAGGCTACCAAGCCGATTATCTGGCACTTTGCCCACGACTGGGAGCTGAAGTTCTCCATCCGCAAGGCCAATATTGACTCCACGATCGGGGGCTATACGGTGCTGGACCTCACCGGCAAGCGGGACAATATAGACGCCGCACTGGAGTGGGCCGCCACGGAGGGCATCGAGGTGCTGGTGGGCGGTGCAACCGGTGAAGACGAGTGGGTGATCGGCAGATGAGCCGAGAAAACCCCGACGAGCAGGAGTGTAGTATCGGGCTGGTTGTCAAAGAGTGCGCGACGCTAGGCGAGTTTGTCTGTGAGAACCGGCAGAAGCTTCCCGAGGTGACGATTGCCTACGAGAGATACGGCGAGCTCAACGCGGCAAAAGACAATGTAATTCTCGTGCTCCATGGCATCACGGGCTCGTCGCACGCTGCGGGAAAGTATGCCTGGACAAATAGGTCACTGGGCTACTGGGACGGCTTTATCGGCCCCGGAAAAGTCTTCGACACGGATAAGTACTGCGTGATCGCGCCCAATATCCTGGGTGGCTGTCGAGGCACCACCGGGCCATCGTCGGTGAACCCACTGACTGGCAAGCCCTACGCCATGACCTTCCCCATCATCACGATCCGCGACATGGTGCGGGTGCAGGAGCAGTTCTTGCGCGAGCACTTTGGTGTCACGGAGCTGGCCGTGGTGGCAGGAGGCTCGATGGGCGGAATGCAGGCGCTGGAGTGGGCCGTAATCTACCCTGAGCGCGTCAAAAACTGCATCCCGATTGCCACCAGCGCCCGTGTCGGCGCACGCAGCATCGCCTTCAACGAGTGCGCCCGCCGTGCGATCCTTCTTGATCCTAAGTGGCAGCGCGGCAACTACTACGACAGCGAAGGTGGCAGTCCGGACTCTGGCCTCGCGCTGGCTCGTATGATCGCCACGATCACGTTCTTGACCGACGCCACGATGCAGGACATGTTTGGCCGCACCCATGCTGACCAAGAGGAAGAGTCCGCCTTCCGTCACGACCTGCACGCCCGTTTTGATGTCGAGCGCTACCTCCACGACGAAGGCGAGAAGCTTGTCAAACGCTTCGATGCCAATAGCTATCTCTATCTCTCACGCGCCATTGACCTTCACGACATCTCCCGTGGCTACCCGTCGCTTACTGATGCCCTAGCGCGAATCCAAGCCCGCTGCCTCGTGATTGGGATCTCATCAGATGATCTTTTCCCCGTGCGTGAGACGCATGAGATGGTTGAGCGCATGCAAAAACGCGGCGTGGATGTCACCAGCTTCATCGTGGACTCCTCCTACGGCCACGATGCGTTCTTAGTGGAGTACCAAAAAATGCTCGCCCCCCTCCGGGAGTTTATGAGCGTGTTGTAGCTATCTTGCGGAGTGTTGGCTGCTCCACCAAGCGGAAGAAGAGCCAGGACAGTGCCAGTGTCACCATCAGAGATAGCGCACTTAGTAGCACAAAGTAGGGGACATGCGAGATGGGGAGCCGTAAAAGGAGCCCCCGAGAGAGCAGTCGTACAATCGGGTCGTGGAGCAGGTAGACACTATAAGACATTCCTCCAAGCGCCACGAGAGATCGCCACTCCACCAGAGCCCTCAAGCGGCTTTTTGGCGCTTGGGCAAGGTAAGCAAGCAAGCAAGCCGCTCCTGCGCCGAAGAGATAGTCCGTCACAAAGCGTGGTAGCTCTTTGCTGGTATTTTGCCAGAGGGCTTCCAGACCAACTCCTAGCCCCATTCCGATCAGTGCGCCGAGCCGAAGCTGTTTTTGGGAGAGCCTCCCTACAGATCGAGACCAGACCGCTGCCAGAACCCCGAAACCAAACAGGCCTAGTAGCTGTGGCATCACTCCAACGGGCTCCATCAGGCTTAGTGTCAAACTGGGGGCCAGAGGGGTTAGAAGTGCTAGACCAAAAAGTAGAACGAGAGAGCAGAGCAAGGTTGCCGCCACGGTTTTTTCTGCTCCAAAACGTCGGATACCCGCAACAACCAGAGGGAAAACCAGATAAATCTTCCACTCTACCGCGACTGACCAGAGCGGAAGGTTCCACTCCCATAGAATCGCACGGGGGATCTCCTGGCATAGGAAAATTCGGGCCAAAATTCCCTGCCAGGAGATTGCATCTTTCAAACTAACGGAGAGGGCATTGGACAGAAGTGTGATCCCAAACGTGAGGATTAAGGCGGCGTAGTAGGGAGGAAGTATACGCTGCGCTCTTCGTAACAGGAAGGTCTTCGGTTCGAAGTGTTCACGCGAGAGAACCGGGAGCATGAGGCAGTAGCCTGACAGAACGATAAACAGGGCCACCGCCAAGTGGCCGTAGGTCAGTGGAAACGTAATAATATTGAGCAGACCTTTTCCTGTTCCTGAGTAGGCGCGATCGGTAAAAGTCGCATTTCGTACATGATGCAGCAGTACATAAAGAGCTGCCAGTGCACGAAGTCCATCTAAAAACTCAAGGCGGGATTTTGCACTTTCATGTCGGGCTGTGGTGGGTTGCCCTTGTGCCTGAGTAAATGACATCTTGTACTGACCGACAGTTCTTACGGACATGATTAGGTGCTTATGCAAGATATGCACCAAACTACTTTTTAGCAAGCTATGGTACCATTCTGGAGCATGAACGGAATTTCAGTGACGGAGTATGCGGCGCGGCGGGAGCGTGTGCTGGAGGGCCTGAACGGCGCGGCGGGTGTGGTATTTGCGGGTGAGGGAGGGCCGCCACTTCTGGGGCGCTGGACGGCCAATAAGCACTTTATCTACCTGACGGGAATCACCAACGAGCCGGGAGCCGCAGTGCTCTTCGACCCAACCTCGCCCGATCCGAGCAAGCGCATCACACTTCTCTTAAAGTCCCGAGACCCCGAGCGGGAGCACTGGGACGGCTACCGCGACCCGCTCAATCAGGCACTCAAGGAGAAGACAGGTTTTACGAGTATCGGGCGTAGTGGCGGAATTGCGGGGGCGCTCACCAATGCCGCCCGACGGGGTCGGCGCTTCGCCTGCCTGCACCCGTACTCGGTCTACCCCGGCGCAGTCTCACCCGATCTGGCGGCGTTTCGGCAAGTAACCGAGCGCGTTCCGGGTGTTGCTATTGAAGATAAAACGCAGCTACTGATAGAGATGCGCTCGATTAAGTCCGAGGCAGAGCTGGTGCTGATGCAGAAAGCCGTGGACGCCACCGTGGATGGCTACAAGGCTGCGCTAGCCGCCATCAAGCCAGGAATGAGCGAGCAGGTTGTAGCCTTGGCACTGGAAAACGAGTTTAGGCGACACGGTGGTGAGCATGCCTACAACCCGATTGTCGGTGGTGGACTTAATGCGACCGTGCTGCACTACATGGACAACGACCAGATTCTCCAAGACGGTGAGCTGGTGCTGATCGATGCGGGGGCGAGCTTTGCAGGCTACGCCGCCGATGTGACCCGCACCTACCCCGTCTCGGGGCGCTTCACCGATGAGCAGCAGTATCTCTACAACCTCGTGCTGGAGTCCGAATTAGCGGGGATTGCGGCATCCCGCGCGGGGACGGCGATGTGGGAGGTAGACCGAGCCGCGCGTGCGGTCTTTGAGAAAGCCGGGATGCCGGACTGCTACACCTACGGCGTCGGGCATGGCCTCGGGCTGGATGTCCATGATGCCCTCCCTGATGGCGTTTTGAAGCCCGGCATGGTCATCACCATCGAGCCGGGCCTCTATCTGGCCGACAAGGCGCTCGGAATTCGCATCGAGGACGATATCCTCATCACCGACGGCGACCCGATCAACCTCACCGCCGCGATCCCGAAGTAACCATCCCCCCTAACCCCCGTGGAACGGGGGGACGAATAGGAATCTGATTCCTTATATTCCCCCCGCCGGGCGGGGGATAGGGGGGCGGGTAGGTTAAAAATTCGGCTTGGGAACCGCGACTCCGAAGCCCCAGCCGTGGATGGCGTTGGTGATCTTGACCAGAATCCGGTTGACACCTTCCTCCAAGCGGATCGGGGCTTCGTCCTCTTTTTCCGTGTAGCCACGGCGGGTGTCGTTCTCATGAACAACCGTGCCGTTGATCCAGATCTTAATGCCGTCGTCGGAGCCGCACTTGAGGATTGTCTCACGGGCATGAACCGACTCTAGCTCGGTGTAGGCGTAGGCCACGGCGTTGTCGTGGTTGCCAATGGCGCGGCCCAGATTAACATAGCCCTTTTTATTGGCGATGGTCTCACGCCAGCCGGACTTATGCTCGCCGCTGGCAAAGATCTCTTCGTCGGCATCGGCGGCGACCCAGCTGGTGCTGATCTCCCCTTCCGATTTGTCCAGTGCAAACGGCCCTAGGACGCGCCAGTGGAGCAGGTCGTCCTCGTGACCCTCTTTCTGGGCGGCGTCCCAGCTTGCCCGTAGCTCTTGGGGCGTCGGCGGGTTGAAGGTCTTGCCACTCGTGGGAACCAGGGTTTTCTTGGTGTCAATAGGCGGCAGTAAATCTCCATGGGCGACAATCAGCTCATCGCACATCTCGACAATCTCATCCGTGGAGAGAGTCGCGCCGGTGAGCGGGTCGAACATGGCGGCCTGGTAGATATGGTCACGGCGGCCCTCTTGCGCGGCGCGGATAAAGAGCTCGTGCTGGGTGACGTGCGGCATCATGTAGCCAATGAGCTGTGGCGGTAGCGCCCCAACGGTCGTGAACTGCAGGCCCGCCCGGTCCACCAAAGTCGGCACCTCGGCGATGGCATCGTTGGGCAAGTTCGAGATCGCGCCGTTGTTGGGCATGTTCCCATAGACCACCGACGGCGTCCCTGTGACAATCGAGTGGATAATGGTCGAGCCGTACTCATGGGACTTGTGCACCGTGATCGGGTCCTCAGAGCGGGCAAAGACCTTCATGCGCTCGAACTCATCCACGATCCCATCGCAGCGCCGGAGGTACTCGTCCATGGGCACCGAGAACTCCGCAATTTTATCCTTGCCACGCGGAATAAACCACGGGTTGTACTCCGCGTTGTGCTCGCTAGACTCGGTGATGAAGTAGCCCAGTCGCTTCATCAGCTCAAAGCGCACCTTGTTTTTGGCGAAAGTGGCCGGATCGCCCATCGCCTCAAAGAGCTGCGGATAGAGATCAACTCCCTCGCGCTCCAGCTTGGTATAGAAAGCCATGTGGTTGATGCCCGCACACGTGAAGCCGACTTCACTTGGGTTCACGCCGATATAGCCCATGATCTGATTCAGCGTGCCTTGGACGCTATGACACAGCCCTACCGCTTGAATATTAGAGCTCCGAGTGATGGTCTGCATGTTCATGCTCATGGGGTTAGAGTAGTTGAGCAGGACGGCCTTGGGGCAGATCTCCATCATGTCCTCGACCAAGCCCTTGAGCATGGGGTAGGTGCGGAGGGCGCGGAAAAATCCCCCCGGCCCGGTCGTGTCGGCGATCGTGAAGCCGAGGCCGTATTTTCTCGGAATCTCAAAGTCCACCAGGGTCGAGTCAAAGCCGCCGATCTGAACCATGTTGATCACAAAGTCCGCGCCCTCCAGCGCTTTCTTGCGATCCAGAGTCGCCTCAATGGTCGGGTTGGCCCCGAGCGCTGCGCCCACTTTACGGCACAGTGCCGCCCCGACTTCCAACCTATCGGCATCAATGTCCATGTAGGAGAAAGTCGCGTTCTTGAACTCAGGGAACGAGAGAATATCACCGGTGAGGTTTTTTGAAAAGACGACGCTGCCAGCGCCGATCATGGCTACTTTAATCATAGTGTGCGTATTTTACCTCCTCTTGGCTTGAAGAAGAACCAGCGAGCCCAAAGCCGCAACGGTTGCCACGCCCATCAGGGGACCATAGCCCACTAAGCCCACCGCCACTCCCCCGAGCCAGGGAGCGACCATGCGGGGGATGGCGCGGACGATGTTATAGAGCGCGGAGTAGAGCGGGATCTGGGATGGCTCACCGGCTAGCTCCATCATCAGGTTGCTCGCCGCCAGATCCACCCCGGCCGTCGCTAGGGCCCAGAGGACAAAGACCACGGCAAACGCTCCGCCACTAGGAGCGAGGATGGCGAAGAGAAACCCTCCCGCAGCTGCCACGCAGGCTAGTGCGACCATCGGGCGGTTGCCCCAGCGATCTGCGAGCCACCCGATCAGCAGCGCTGCCACGGAGCCCGCAAAGATACTCACCGCCGTGTAGAGTGCCAAGTCGGTGTTCGTCGCGCCAAAACGTCGCGCGGCGAAAAGTGCCAGAAAGGGCGAGGCGACCTGCGTGAGCGCAAAGACCACCTGTGAGTAGCTCAGCTGACGGAACTGAGAGTCCGCTTGCCATACTGCGAGGAGCCGCGCGAAATCCAGCCGAGCGGGGGCACTCTCGCCTTTTTCGCTTTCTGAGGCGCGTCCATCGGGCTCTCGCAGAAAGAGAAAGGGGATGATCGTGACAGTGAGAATCGCAAAGCCGATTCCAAAGCCCAGCCCGTAGCCACCGGGAAAGCCACTCCCCAGCACCACATGGCGCAGGAGCCACTCGGTGCCCAGGGTGCAGACTCCCGCAATCCCGCCTGCGATTCCAAAGAGCCGCCCACGCCAGTGCAGGGGAATAGTCTTTCCGATGGCAGTCCAGTACGCCGGGATATTAAAGCCCATCGCAAGAGAGTGCCCACAGAACCCAATAAAGGTCGCAATAATCAGCCAGCTCGGGTGGGTCGTGCCCCAGAGCGGTGCCAAAAATGCCAGGGGGAGCAGGAAAAGACGCTCGATCAGTGCCACCCAGAACAGCCAGTAGCGCACGTGCTTGAGCCGCTGTAGCACACCGACTGTCAGGAGCCCCGGTCCCAAAATCAGCAGACTAGAGAGCCCCGTCAGCGCCCCGAGTGTCGCAGGGGAGGCACCGCAGTGATCCAGAAATGCGGGGAGAATCGTCTGTGTGGAGAAGAAAGCGATTCCGAGAGGAAACCCCACCGCGTCGGCAAGACAGATGAGGAAGTTGATTTTTTTATCGTTTTGGGTCATGTAAGCCGAGGCATTATACGGCTTCGAGAGCACGCAATCGCGCCAGCAGCGTCTCGGCTTGTTTTGCCGTCAGGGGCCGCAGAGGGGGACGAGGGGAGCCCACAGACACACCAACTCCCTCCATAATTGCCTTGCCTGCGGGAAGCCCTGGATTTTGGAGAAGCGCTCGCACGGCCTCCATCACGGTATCCGAGAGCTGCCTTGCCTCGACAAGATCACTGCTCTCAAACGCCTTACATAGCTTCTGATAGAGCGGCGCGGAGTAGTTGTAGGTGCTCCCCACAAAGCCTACTGCGCCTACACTCAGCGCAGGAAGCATGCACTCATCGGAGCCCCAGAAAATATCGTAGCGTCCAGTATCAAAGCGCAAGCAAGCGGCGAACTCTAAAAGATCGTTGTGAGTGAACTTCAGCCCCGCAAAGTTCGGAATGCGCTCGGTGGCTTTTTCCAGCAACGGCACCATCGGCAGCGCCGCGCCGGTGAGAGCGGGAATATGGTAGTAGAAAAACGGCAGCTCGGGCGCGGCGGCTGCCACGGGCGCGAGAAAGTCGAGCAGGTGCTCCACGCTTGCGGGCTTAAAGTAATACGGAGCCAGCGCCGAGGTCGCATCCGCCCCGCTCTCTTGCGCATGCGCCGCCAGCGCCACGGCATCAGCGATACTCGTGTGGCCGACATGGACAATCACCTTGAGCTGCCCTCGCGCCACGTCCACCCAGCGCTGCGCCACCGCCTGCCGCTCCGCCGTGCTCAGCGAGACGCCCTCGCCCGTCGAGCCACAGACAAACGCGCCGGTCACGCCATCTGTAATTAGTTTCTCGCACTGTTTCTCAATAACGCCAAGATTCAGCGAGCCATCGGCGGCGAATGGCGTGTGAGGAGCAGCAATGAGCCCCGTCCAGTTGGTCTTCATAAGGGGATTCTACCAAAATTAGCGAAAGCAGTAGACGTAGCCGTCGTCGGAGCCGATGAGGACTTTGCCGTTGATGACGCAGGCGGAGCCCATGACGGGGCGACCGATGGGGAAGCTCCAGATTTGCTTGCCGTCGGTGAGGTTTAGGAAGTAGAGCCGCCCGTCCTCGGAGCCGATCACCACTTTACCGTCGCAGATCACTGGAGAGCCGTCTATCTTGCCGCGTGTGCGAAACGTCCAGATTTTTTTGCCCGTATCTTTGTTGATGCAGTGGACGAACTTATCGCGCCCGCCGATCACGACTTTATCCCCAAGAACGACGGGAGTGGAGTAGTAGGGGAAGCCTCTGTCACGGTAGGTCCAGACGTTCTTACCGGAGGTGAGATCAAGACAGACCACGGCGTTTCCGTAGTGCCCTAAGTAGACCCGGCCTTCGTCGATGGTCACGGAACCCGCGATATAATCCCCGACATCAATGCTACTGATTTTCTTGCCATCGGCAGCGTTTAAGACATGCAAGAAGCCGTCGCAGCCCCCAAAGACCACTTTGCCCTGGGAGATCGCGGGCATGCCATTGACGTAGTTATCGGTCTCGTACGTCCACTGCATTTTCCCGGTAGTCGCATTGACACAGTGCACCCGATTGTCGTAGCTGCCAAAAACAAGCCAGGGAGTTTTTCCGTCGGGAGCCGTTGTGAGGTTCGCCGCGCCTAGGATCTTATCATCGGTCTTGTACTTCCACGTCAGCTTGCCCGTGGCCGCATCGAAGGCATAGAGGCGCGCATCCGACGAGCCAATGACCACGAGCTTGCCCACCAGCCGCGCCGACGCTTCTATCTCGCCGTTGGTTGGTGTGGCCCAGAGTTTTTTCCCATCGGCGAGGCGCACGGCATAGACGCTCTTGTCCTCAGAGCCGAAGAAAACACGCCCCGCGCCATCCACCACCGGCGACGACAAGATCGGCTTGCCGGTCTTGAACCGCCATGCTTGTTTCAGTGCGTTTGCCAGCTTCCCTGGCGCGATACGAAATTGTTGCATTGTGTTTTATTGACCGCCGATTGAAAGCGGCGGGCTATTTCCCTACACAATACAATTTATCCCGAGTTCGGATAAAGAGATTGTTGTAGGCCACCGCGATACTGGAGCGGATGTCGGAGCCCTCGGTGTCCATGGGGTTCTCAGCTAAGAGTTTACCCGTTGTGGCCTCAAAGACGAACACGACGCCGTTGAGATCAATCACGTAGAGCTTGCCATCGGCGAGGGTGGGGGAGCCCCAGCACATCTGGCGGCCGGGCGTGGGAACACTCCAGCCGACTGCGCCCGTTTTTGCATCCACGCAGGAGAGCGATTTTTTGACATCGCTCAGGACGTAGAACTTGCCCTGCGAAAAGCACGGCGTGGGCACATCGCTGGTGACATTGCCGCGCTCCTCGCTCTTCCAGGCCGGCGTGGCATTCTCAAGCCGCGTCGCATAGACCGGGGCACGCTTGGGGGCGCAGACCAGCACCATCCCATCGCCCGCGACGGCTGAGGGAACTTGCCGCCAGTAGGCTTCCCGGTGCGCCTCGTTCCAAGTGCCCCAGCGCCAGAGCTCTTTGCCTGTCTCCGGGTCGTGCCCACTGACCACATCGCCGCCGGAGATAATGAGCTGCGGCTTGCCATTGACCGTGTGTGGGATGGGCGTCCCGTACGACTCACGCGACTCCATGATGGCATCGCTGGGCCGCGCACTCCGCCAGAGCTCGGCTCCGGTGTTCGGGTTGAGCGCCAGCAGAAACGACTCGGGAGATCCCTTGCCCCGCGCCCCGACCGGCTGGTTGCGCTGGAGAATCTGGATGTAGAGCTTCTCGCGCCAGAGCTGTGGGCTACTGGAGAACGTCCACTGGAACGCAAAGTCGCCGTAGTCTTTTTGTAAGTTACGCTGCCAGAGCTTCTTGCCTGCGTGCGTAAATGCTGCCAGATCGCCGTTGCCAAAGAAAAACACCACGCGCTTGCTATCGGCCACGGGCGATGGTGCGGCGTAGTGGCTGCGCTCATCGAGGCGCACTTTATTGCCCTGGCCGCCTGGCTGGTAGCCACTGCCCATCGCGTCCAGCCACTTCACTTTTCCCGTCTTACGGTCTAAACAGTAGGCGATGAGCTGCTGCTTGTCAATGTCTGCCGCCGTGATATAGACACTACCGCCCAAAACAATCGGGGTTGCCGCCGTTGGCCCCGGCATCGCAGCCGCCCACTTCACGCCCTCAGTGGGGGAAAATTTCACCGGAAGATTCGTCGCCTGTGTCGAACCGTCGTAGCTTGGCCCGCGCCAGTTTGCCCAGTCTTGCATGGTTTCTTGTACTCCTGGGGTAATTATATACTAAATGCACGTTGATCTGGCGATAGTGGGCTCCGGCTTTGGCGGGGCGATTCTGGCGATGGTGGCGCGGCGGCTGGGAAAGTCCGTTTTGCTTTTGGAGCGAGGGAGCCACCCACGCTTTGCCATTGGTGAGAGCACCTCGCCTCTCATGAACTTACTGATCGAGGAGCTCGCGCACACCTACGACCTGCCGCGCCTCTTGCCGCTCGCAACGTACGGTGCCTGGAAAGCGCACTACCCCGAGCTTGGGGTCGGCCTGAAGCGTGGCTTTACCTACTACGGCACGCAGCCCGGTGAGCGTCTCTTGGTCGCCGCCTCCCCTGGCGATCCCTGCGCCGACACCCACTGGCTCCGCGCCGATGTGGATCACTTTCTGGTCAAAGAAGCCATCGCCCTGGGCGTGGTGTACCGCGACAACGTCGATCTGGCCCAGCTAGAGCGCACCGAAAACGGCTGGCGTACGCGTGATCATGGCGACGAGGCGGATTTTCTAATCGATGCATCGGGGCCAAAGGGCTTTCTGCACCGCCGCCAAGGCTGGAAGGAGGTCGGCTTCTGCGGCTATCCCAACACACAGAGCCTCTTTTCGCACTTTGTGGGAGTCAAACTGCCCTCCTACCCCCGGCCCCTTCCTCCCAATAACCGGGTACCCTCTGGGTGCTTCGGGTGGGAGGAAGGGGAGAATTTATTGCCTTACCCTCCCGATGCGGCAGCGAGTCACTATATTTTTCCGGGTGGCTGGATGTGGATCTTGCCGTTTGACAGTGGTGTCACCAGCGCGGGATTTTCCGTGGAAGACGGGCTCGCAGACGCGCTGGGGCTCTCAGAGGGCAACGCTGCGGCTTGGGAGCGGTTTCTCGCTCGCTTTCCTGCGATTCAGGCGCAGTTTGGTGACGCGCAGCCTATCGAGAAATGGCACTACAGTCCCAAGCTCTCATTTCGCACCGAGCATGTTGTCGGGGAGGGCTTTGCGCTCCTGCCCTCGGCTGTGGGCTTTATTGATCCGCTCTACTCCACGGGGATGCCGCTCACGCTTCTGGGAATTCAGCGCTTGGCGACGCTTCTGGAGCAAGGCATCACGGCGGAGGGCTTGGCCAGCTACGAAGCCACGACTTTTGCCGAGCTGGACTGGGTCGCCACGTTTATCGCGGCCAACTACGCCGCTTTCGCCGACTTTCCGCGTTTTGTGGACACGACGATGTTCTACTTCGCCGCCGCGAGCTTTTCCGAGCTGGCCCGGCGCATCGGAAAGCCAGAGCTGGCACAGGGCTACTTGCTCACCAAAAACGCGGCGTTTCGCGAGAGCTTCGCGGCGTGGCAGGAAAACAAGCTCTCACTGGCCGAGGCGATTGCGCCATGGAACGTCGCGGGCCTTGCAGATCCCGGCAAGCATAATCTCTATGGCGTGGACTTAGAGGATGTCGTGCGCGGTGGGGCGAAGCTCGGAAAGACCGAGGCCGAGCTTCGGGAAGTTATTGCCACCGCCGAGTGGGCACGCTGCGAGTAGCGCGCAGACGTGCTCCCTCCCTCCCGATGCCCGTTTAAGTCGTTCCGAGGGCTTGTGGTAGGGCCGGGTATAGTAATCCTAGATATTTAGAACCGTAAGGAGAGACGCATGCGCCTGAGTGCGGGGTGTGAGATGGTGCTGGAGATAGATCAGCCGGGGCCGATCTCGCTTGTTTTGATGCTGCGACCCTCTAGTAGCGCACTCCAGTGGGTCAGTGAGGAGCGCCATGCGCTCTCCCCGATGGTCACTGTGCTGGAGTACCTCGACAATTTTGGAAATATCTGCCAGCGGATGCAGGCTCCGGCGGGGCGCTTTTCCATCGCCACCCAGGTCACAGTCGAGACGGCAGCGACCCTGGAAGTCGCACCGGGCACGCCCCTTGACCTGGTCTCAGCGCTCCCTGACAAGACCCTCCAGTATCTTCTGCCTAGCCGCTACTGCCAGTCGGACTTGGTGGGGGAGCGGGCACGGGAGATCACCCAGGGCTGCAAGATGGGCTACGATCAGGCCGAGGCGATCCGGGCGTGGATTCAGGGCAATATCGAGTACTGCTACAACAGCAGCGACGCGTCCACGTCGGCGCTGGAGACCCTCCGTGACCGCAAAGGCGTCTGCCGTGACTTTGCCCACCTCGGCATTGCGCTCTGCCGCAGCCTCACCATGCCCGCGCGAATGGTCGTCGGCTACCTCCACGAGCTGGTTCCGATGGACTTGCACGCCTGGTTTGAGGTCTTTGTCGGCGGGCGCTGGTTCACCTTCGATGCCACACAAGAGCAGCCACGCGGAGGACGGATCGTCATTGCCTACGGTCGCGATGCCGCCGATGTCGCGATGCTCACCCAGTTTGGAGCCAGCACCCTCACCGAGATGGGAGTCTGGGTCAAGGAAGCCTAAGCTGCGCCCTAGACCACATTGATCCGAATCAGCGGCTTGATAATCTCGCGGCTCTCAATCGCGGCGAGGGCTTGTTCAAACGTGCTGAGGGTAAAGATCGCCTCACCCGTCCACCAGGTGCGCTGATAAACGCCTTCACGCAGACCCGCCACAATCTCGTCGTGGGTCTCCGGCTCGTCGTAGCTGCCCTGGTAGATCGTAAAAGTCGCGGTCGTGCGGGCCGGGCGGAGAGTTAGCTTCTTCCAGTCGTCCAGGCCGTAGATCCCCAGAGTCGCGCCATCGGCCAGAAACGGGAGAATATCATCGCTGGAGCTCTCCTTGCCTACCGTGTCAATGACCCTGTCGAAGCGCTCCGTGATCTCGCTCAGCGCCTTGTAGTTCACGTAGCCCGTCGCGCCTGCCTCACGAAAGACTCCCTCGCGTGCCGCGCTGCCGATCACCACGATCTGCGCAGCCCCCAAGCGCTTGGCATGGGCCACAAAGGCCAGCGCATTGCCCCCTGAGCCGACAATGAGCAGCTTCGTGCCCTCGCCAATCCCGAGGCGCTTGGTGTAGCTCAGGGTCTCGCGGAGCGTGATAAAGAGCGGCCCCGACTCGGCGGCAATATCGGCGGGAATCACTTTGTTAATGCGATACGCGTCCCACTCGGACTTTGCGACGCCATCAGCCTCCATCGCACGCCAGTCCCGGCAGAACCCAAACTCCGCAAAGCCGCCCCAGCCAATGTCCCAGCTTTTATCTACGGCAGGCGCACACCCCACCCGCGCCACTAAATCGCCCACTTTTAGATTCTTGACCTTGGCCCCGACGCTCACCACACGTCCGACGCTCTCATGACCCAGCACTAGGGGATAAGGCATCTCCCAGGGAAGCCGCCCGTGCAGGATATGGTTGTCCGTGCCCGCACAGATCGTCCCGTACTCAATGGCCACACGGCAGTCGTAGTCCGTGGGCAGTGGTGCCTCATCAATCTCACGCACCGAGATCGCCCCATCGGGACGGTCCACTAAAATCGCTCTCATGCCTCTCTGATTCGCAACCCTAAGGAGGAAATCCTCCTCGGCGTGTCGCACCAGAGCGTTATGAGAGAGCTAATTCTTCTGGCGGCACTGCTCGCCGCCGCCACCCCGGCGCAGAAGCCCGTCAGTATCTTCAATGGCCGCGATCTTTCCGGCTGGCAAGCCCCCGAGCCCAACCCGTACTGGCGCGTGGAAAATGGTGTCTTGATCGGCGAGAACGACGAGAAGAAAAAAGGCCATGTTCTGCGCACCGAGAAGAGCTACAAAGACTTCGTGCTGGAGCTAGACGTGCGCTGGAGCGGGGAGATTGACTCGGGCGTGATGCTCCGCAAGCCCGAGATCCAGCTCCAGTTTGGCATCTCACGCAGCCTCAAAGTGGACATGACCGGCGCATTTTATGTTGGGAAGTACCCCGAAGAGGGGCGTACCAAAGACCTCGATAAAACCTTTAAACCTAACGACTGGAACCGCTTTAAGCTAGAGGCAAGAGGTGAGACGTTTACGGTCTGGTGCAACGGCAAGCAAGTCAGTCAGTTTAAAGACGCCAAGTACGCCGAAGCCGCCCCGATTGGCCTGCAAATCCACCCTGGCCTGACGATGAAAGTGGAGTATCGTAACATCAAGCTCCGCGCTCTTGACAAGCCCGAAGCCCCTAAATAATCTTGATTCAGCCGTCGGCGAGGATGAGCACGACGCGGCCACTGCCGACCGCACCACCGAAGCGGGTGAAGCCGCTGTCGCGCAGCGCCTCTTGCACGATCTCTTGCGAGAAAAGCGTGGCGGGCGTGCCGGTGAGGCGCATTAAGGGCGCAATCACGGGGGTGAGCTTGGGCGCGACCAGATCACAGCCCGTGTGCCGGTGCGTCTTCCCGTCCTCGTTGTCGGCGGAAGAGTCCGGGGCATGGATAAAAATCTGAGATGCAAGAAGTATACCCGCTATAATTACCCCATGAAAACAGTTCTGCTGGCGACCGAGGCAATGCACACTCGCTTTGAGCTGGTGCTTGAGGGGGAGCGCGAAGACCAGCTTCTGGCAGCCGGGGAAGCGGCGCTGGCAGAGATCGACGAGGTCGAGCGGCAGCTCTCGGCCTATGATTCGGGTAGCGATCTGTGGGCCATCAATGCCGAAGCCGCTCAGAGGCCCGTTCGAGTGCGCCCGACCACGCTGGCGTTTCTTCGGGAGGCAAAAGAGCTAACCCAGCGCACCGACGGTGCCTTTGATCCGACTATCGGTGCCTTAATTGCTCTCTGGCGCGGTGACGAAGAGCCGAACGAGGAGAGTGTCGCCCACGCGCTCTCTCAGACCGGCTGGGAAAATATCGTGCTCGACGACGACAATAACTCCGTGGCACGGGTGCTTTGGGGAGTACGGCTCGATCCGGGAGCGATTGGCAAGGGCTGGGCACTGGACCGGGCGCGGGATATTCTGGAGGAGGCAGGGGTGACACGGGCGCTGCTCCACGGCGGGACATCGTCGGTGGTGGCGCTGGGGGAGGGCTGGAAAGTCGCGCTAGCCGAGGGGCCGACGCTCACCCTCAGCAACCAGTGCCTCGGGGTCTCGGCTCCTTCGGGGCGCTGGACGGTCTTTGGGCAGCGGCGCTATGGCCATGTTCTGAACCCGAAAACAGGCTGGCCCGTAGAGGCAACTGCCTGGGCGGCGGTGATCGCGCCGACGGCAACTGTGGCCGATGCACTCTCCACGGCGCTCCTGGTGCGGGGCGAGGGGAACTGGGAAGGCTGTCACACACTCTTACCCGGAGACGTTATTTTAAACAACACAGGAGAGATGAGATGAAGATGCAATTACGTGCCGCTGTGGCGCTACTGGGACTGACGGCGATGGTCTTAGCGGGTTGTGGAGGTGGCAGTGGAACCACGAAGGAGCCAGGCACGGGCAACAATGACTCAGCAGCGACGTTTCGCGTGGTCTACACCCGGGGCGGCGATATCTGGCGGATGAATGGTGATGGCAACAACGTCCAGCAGCTCACCCAAACCAGCGCCTTTGACTTCCAGCCTACCCTCTCGGCAGACCGGCAGTGGGTTATCTTCACGTCGGAT
>NZ_CBAYMC010000085.1:0-15839 GCF_964826245.1 Armatimonas sp.
ACAAAGGCGCGAATCTTATCTGGCGTGTGCGTGGTGCTTGCCCCTAGTGATAGACTGCATCTAGTGCTATTTCGTCGCGCTAGCTTTGCGACATCGTGGCTGGTTCTCTTCACGATGCTCTGGACAACTGCGATCGGGTTCTGGGGAAGCTTCTTTCTCAGCCCGATAGCTTTGTCGCCTCCGGTCGCGGCAGTGCATACTCACACTCCCGCAGACGAAGAAGCCGAGCATAAGCGGCTCTGTCACTGTATCAACTGCCCTGGCGGAAAGCTCTGCTGTTGTCTCAAGATGACCAGCGCCGCAGAGCACTTGGTGATGCGCTCCAGCTGTGACCAAGGTGCCCCCGTCTCCCCCCCAACCCTCGGTGTCGCACTAGCCCCCGTCGTGGTTATCGTTTCGTTCACTCAGCCTCTGCTCCTCGCCCTGCAGGCAGCTCCCGTCGCGTCGTTTTCCCTGCCGACCCGTACCCCCGCTCCTTTAGCGCCTCCTCCGCAAGCTCTTTCCTGAATCCACAACTCGTTATTGGCTTCACCAAGCACTCTTTTGGGTGCTATTTGGTGCTTTACTTCAGGAAAGTGACTATTTTCTATGCGCACACGCGCTGCTTTTACGCTTATCGAACTACTCGTCGTCATCGCCATTATCGCGATACTTGCTGCGATTCTCTTCCCAGTCTTTGCACAAGCTCGGGAGAAGGCTCGCCAGACCTCCTGCCTCTCTAATGGTCGCCAGATCGGGACGGCATTTCTCATGTACACACAGGACTACGATGAGAACCTGCCCTTGACCACCTTCCCGCTGCCCACCAATAGCTGGACGGATACGGTTCAAGCCTATATCAAGAACCGGCAGATCTACCGCTGCCCCTCGGATGACAGCGACAACTGGAGTGCCGCCACCAACTCGCGCCGCTCGTCGTACTTTCTCAGCGCCTACATGGCGGGCTCGTCGCAGTACGGAAATCTCGCGGCCATCAATGCCCCGGGCAGCGTGATCTATGTCGCCGAGAGCGCGAAAAACATCAACCGGGATCACTTCCATCCCTTCAACTGGAATGGCAACCTAGAGACCCCGACGCCTAACCCGCTCTACTCGGCGTTTATGAACTCCATCACGTGGAGCGCCCCAAATCAGGAGACGGTTGAGCTTGCCTTGCGTCGCCATAGCGATGGTAGCAACTTTGTCTATCTGGATGGCCACGCCAAGTGGAGCAAGTGGAGCCAGGTCTGGTTCCAGCGCCCCACCCAAGGCATCTGGCAAGGCAACTTCGATCCCCGTCAGCCCTAGCAAAACAGAAAGAAAAACAATGCAAGAGAAAGATAAAACGCCCATGATCTCGGACTTGGGAGGCTCAGCATGGCCTTTTTACTAAGTAAGCAGAAACCTCAGATTCAGCCACCAAAGCGCCTTAGCCAGCCAGGCTTTCAGGCGGGAATCTTCGACGTAGGGGCGTGTCTGGTCTCGGGACAGCCTAGTGCGGTGGCCTTTCGCAAGCTGGCACAAGAAGGGGTTAAGACGGTTATCTGCGTCCGCACGCAGCCAGAGCTTGACGACCGAGCGCAGGTTCCCTTTGATGAGGCGGCACTCCTCAAGGAGCTGGGGGTCCGGTTTGTGCACATCCCACTCGATAGCTACACCCCAGCAGCAGTGGCGAAGTTCGCAGAGACGCTGGAGACAGCCGAGGGGCGGGTGCTACTCCACTGCACGATTGCTTGGCGGGCATCGTATGTCTGGATGAGCTATCTTATCAACCACCGTGGTGTCTCCGTGGACGAGGCATGGAAGGCGGGAACCCAGATGAACGCCACACCAGACCGGGTCGCGGCGCTTTTGGATGTCCCTATTTCCTATACGAAGAGCCGCACCAAGCCGGGGACACGTAAGCCGCTCCAGGGACGGCTCTCCAAGCCGGGGGCGAAGCGCACACTCATGGCTCCAAAACTTGTCACGCCTCCTAGCGATGACTTCATGGCCTATGCGCTCTGGGACATGGGGGATCTCCTCAATGCCGCTCAGCCCGATGAAAAAGCTCTCCGTGCGCTAGCAAGCCAAGGAGTGAAGACCGTCATCAACCTGAGAACAACTCAGGAGATGGCACAGGTGAAGCGGCGCGGTTTCGATGAAGAGGCGGTAGCAAAGGAGCTGGGGCTGAGCTATATCTCTGTCCCCATCCAAGCCGCCGCAGACTTTACGCCCGCCAACCTGGAGCGGGTAGCACAGGCGCTGGAGGGAGCCCAAGGGAGGGTCTTGCTCCACTGCCAGAGCGCAGTGCGATCCACACAGGTGCTTACCGCCTACTTGGTCAAGTACCAGGGCGTTCCTGTGGAGAAAGCCTACCAAGTCGGTGAGTCCATGCGTTGGGTGACGATCTTCCCGGAGCTACTCGGGGCAGAGCTTGCCTATCGTATTTTACGAAAGAAAGAACAACGATGAAAATTAACAACCTCTCCCGCGCACTAGTCGCGGCTTGCTCGCTCGCTCTGACTGCTCCCGTTTTTGCGCAGTCCTCCAAGCCTTCGCCTAAAGTTGCGGGTAAGCGCGATGCCTGCGCCGTGGCGATGACTCTCACCCTAAAAGGCCTGCACTGCGAAGGCTGTGAGATGACCGTTAAGGAAAGCCTCTCGGCAATCAAGGGAGTCGAGGAGGTAAGTGTCAGTGCAAAAAAGCAGCAGGCCGTGGTCTGGGTCTGCCCGGATAAAAATGTCAAGCAGGACACGCTCAAGGCTGCTGTCAAGAAAGCGGGCTACAACGTGGTGAAGATAGAAAAGGGCGAGCCAAAACCGGAGAAAAAATCGTAAGAGAGTAGCGCTTCCCCCTGCCTTCACCCGATGACAGGGGGAAGCATCCAATATCTAAGAGAAAATAGATGTCTATGCAAGCGTTTTCTTGGGACTACTGGTACGTCTTCCCCTACGCGATCTTTGTCGCGATCGTGGCAAACGCCTCGGGATTCTCGGGAGCCGTACTCTTTCAGCCCTTCTTTAACTTCGTCCTCAAGCTTCCTATTGCAAACTCCATCGCCACAGGAGTCGCCACCGAGACTATTGGCATGTCAAGCGGCGCAGCCCGCTACTTCGGGATGAAGAAGATTGATGTGGCGGCGGTGAAGACGCTCCTTCCTGCCACACTACTTGGCGTGGGCCTCGGCCTCTATCTCTTTGTGAAGGTAGATCGCAATATCTTGCGGCTGCTCGTTGGGCTGGTTGTTGGAGGCATTGCCTTTTACCAGTTCTGGCGGGTGGGCAAGGGGCTCTTTGGCGAGCGTGAGAGTGCCGATTTGGGACGTCTGGGAAAGCGCCGCTGGGTGAGTATCTTTGCGGGGCTCTTCTCTGCCTGCACAGGGACGGGAGTCGCGGAGATGAGCCAGCCCCTGCTGGAGCAACAGGGCGAGCTGGCGACTAAGCGTGCCAATGCCACCGCGATCTTCCTGGAGGCTCTAGCGGATTGGACGATTACCATCGTGAACCTAAAGCTTGGCAATATTCGCCCCGAAATCCTCATCTTTAGCGCCTCAGGTGTACTGATTGGCGGTCAGATTGGCGCTGCCCTCTCTCCCTACCTCCCCGACCGTATTCTCAAGAGCATCTTCGCCGTGGCAATTCTCTTTATTGGTGGTGTCTACGTGGTCACGGCGCTACAAAAGCTTCTAGGGCACTGACTAAACGACTTCTGCCAGTTTATATCCGGAGAGAAACGCTCCTTCGACTCGTCCACCTTCACACCAGTCGCCGCAGGCTCCGAGCTGGCGGGCGCTGTCCCAGAAAAACGGCTGACCGAGCGCAGTAATGGGCTTGGCATAGCGCCAGCGATGGGCTTGGCACTGGGTGATCGCCAGCGGCCCCAGCAGGTTCTCTAGCTCCGTACGAAGCGCGGCTTCCACGGTTGCCTGGCTCTCTTCCAGATGCGCAAGAGTCCAGCGTGCATGGGCATGGGCCACCAAGACGGGTGGAGCGCCTGGCTCACGCTTGGTGTGATCCCGTGCGACCCAAGAGAAAACGGGATGGTCTGTCAGCTCCAGCGCGGGCCAGTCTACCGGAATATCTGCCTCTAAAAGCGCCATAAACGCCCAGCACGGCTCCAGGGTAGCGGTCGCGATTTGCTCTGCGGCTTCGGGCAGGAGCAGATCTGTCGCAAGAGTAAGAAGCTGAACGGGGGGGACATTTAAGATCAGGGTCGTTCCCACAAAGGCACGTCCATCTTTTGCCGTCGCCACGTAGCCGACATCTTCCCACTCTAGCCCCTGCACCTCGGCCTCGGTGACAATATCCAGCCCCTGTGCCAGGAACTTCGGCAGGGCGCTGATTCCCTCGGGGCAAGCGTAGCGCGGGTGGCCCTCGGGGCGGGTGTGGATCGCACCGTCGCGCCACTCCGGGAGGGAGCGGTACCACTCGCGCACCCAGCCCGATGCCAAGCCTTCCTCCACAATCGCCTGAAACTCGGGGGAGCGTGTCGTAAAGAACTGCGCGCCGTGGTCTACTCGCGCCGCTCCAAAGCGCCGGGTCGCCGCCCGACCACCGACACCGCGTCCTTTGTCAAGCACCCGCACACTCGCCCCTTGTGCCTGCACCTGCCGCGCAAAGGCTAGCCCTGCCAGCCCTGCTCCGATCACCAGAAAGTCTGTTACATCACTCACGGGAGAGTTATACCCTAATCGCTGTCTGAGACAGCTAAAACAACTAAGGAAATCACAAGTGTCTCATACTAGCTTTTAAATATCTTTTATATCCTAAACGAGTCATCTCTCCTATAGATATAACATAAGGAAGAGATTTCCCCAGACTAAAATCCACTTTAAATATTAAATTATTCCTTCTTCCCCATGATTCCGGCATACCATTTATAATTAACGATGTTAAATATTTAAATAAATTTACGGATATATAATTAGTAACTGCACACTGTAGAGATGAAGATAAGACACTTAAAGCAAATCCATTATCTGAATTTTTTAATTCTTTATCAAGAATCGCTTTAACAACATGATTTCGACTAACATAGGGAAGTTGTTCTTTCACAATGAACGGAGTAACATTTCTTAAATCATTTATATAGTCTCCTGTATGAATTACCTTTTTACGCAAAATCACTATATTATTATCTCTCACTTTAACTTCACAATCTAAATATCTCGCTATTGCATAAATAGCATCTATTTTATTTTTTGCATTGTATATGATAATATTTTTGTTTTTCCAATCCGCAGGGTATATCACTTCCTTCCCGGACGTATTACGAATAGATTTCATTGCATCGATTACAGAATTGTCTATAAAAGAATAATCCAGATTAAAATTACTATTTCCTGATTCTATTTCTCTCTTACGCATAATCTTAACTTTATTTATATATTTTAAAAAAATAGATTCTTTGTTTTTAACTACCTTAAGCTCTGAATTTTTACTTAACAGCCATAACACAGATTTACACTCTGTATAAACACTTCCAAAATATGTATACAGAAGAATTTTATCAAATCTGTCTTTCGATTCGCCATTCATATCTTTATATGAAATACCATTATTAAAAACCTTCTGTTTTTCATTGATATTTAAAGAATTAATGAAATCAGAAACAAAATATATACTGCCAACCTTTTTTGAATCATTCTTAAGATTTGGGATTATCTGTAAAATTTGTTCACAATAATATTTAATATCTTCAGGATTTATATTTATTAATCGAGTACAATTTATATTCTTCTTAGTGTTCCATTCCATAAATGTATTCATAGCAGATGATGTATTTATGTCATTCAATATAATAGAATTTTCATTTTGCTTTACAATCTTAAAGTTTCGTTTTCGGCAAAAACCCATAATTTCATCACTTAAATTATTATTTTTATTAGACAAGCCATAAATTTCATTTCCCAATTGAATTATCATTCTATTTGTCTTTTTTGACAATTCACTTAGTTCATTATTATCATTCATTCATAGCACCTTATTATCACTCATTCATTGCAGCTTGATATTACGTATGCCTCTCGTTATAAATATTTTTAATCATAATAAGAGACATACAAATCCAAATATTTTACACGCTAGCCAATGTATCAAATTCAACTTTCCATGTTGCGTACGCTGCTGCTGAGTATGCATCATAAGGATAAGGAGTAAATCCACCACCACTCGCTTGTGTTTCCCATTCAAAAACAGCAATACCACTATTTTCTTCTGTTTCAAAGACATTTGTATGACTATAATGATCGTCACCTGGCGATGCTCCATCAAAAAGCACACCAGCACCTGCATATCCCGAAGAAGATGAGCTCCAATGCTTTGTCCAATTGACTTGAAAAGCTCCTGTGTTCCCAGGAATCGTACCATGCTGAGTTGCATTGGGATCCCACTCAAATTCAGCATGACCACGAGCCCTTGCAATCATACTTATCCCAGCAGGTTGTCCATTAGCAAGACTACCATGTGTTTTAATAGCAGTTCCATTTTGCCAATAGTCTGCGGTTGATGGATCTTCTACAAGCCGTGTAAAAGGAGTAGCTACTTCCTCGGTATCGCTTGATCCATACACTCCCCAATCAATTGTTATTTGATCAGTACTCGCATTTCCTACTGGTTCGCCTGAATAACAAATATGTTGACTTTCAACTTCTATGACAGAACTTACGACCCAGTTTCCTGCCTGAGCAGGAGTTGTCACTATCGCAGTCAAACAAGCAAGCAATACTACAAATAAATACTTTTTCATGTAAGTTTTCGTTTTTCTAGATTGGGCTATTCGCCCGAAGATTGGGCTATTCGCCCGAAGATTGGGCTATTCACCCAGCTGACTGTTCTACAACCCCAAATTTACGTGGTCAGGATGAGAACACAATTGTCCTCGAATGAGTAAAGTCTAACATAGGCAAATAAATTTGTCAAGTAATAAAAAATAATTATTTCCCCAGCATCTCGCGGGGTGGCTCTCGGGTCGGGTGTGGATCGCGCCGTTGCGCCACTCTGCGAGGGAGCGTTACCACTCATGTACCCAGTTACTTTTCAGACCTTTGTCCACGATGACTTGAAATCCTGGTGGCAAGATAATTTTCCGACCAGGATTTCCGGCTTCAAGAGAAAGCACACACCCGAGAGGGCGACCAGCTGGCTGCACGGGGTTCGTGGATGCGATCGCGAACCTCTCGCTCCTCGGCGAGCGCGACACCACATTTGTTCTAGTCTCCTGTGCGCCGCTTGCCAAGCTCGATGCCTGAAAGCAAAAGCATGGCTGGAGCTAAGCGTCTTCTTCCGGCTCGGCGACGATGTTTTCCATACCTATGCCCTCTTGGATGTCACGCCCTACGATCGGCAAGAGGACTCCCACGCAGGCTGGCCCCAAAAGCCCACCTACGGGTAGATGCTACCGTAGCTCGATACTGTCACCATAGGCGGGGACGTTTACGTTCCAGCCGAAGCGCTCTTTGATGTGCCCTTGCATGGCCAGGGCCGCTTCGGGCTCGCCGTGGGTGATGTAGACCTGGCGCGGGGCGACTTTTGCCAGCGGCTCTAGCCAGCCAAGAAGCTCGTTGTAGTCCGCATGGCCCGAGAAGCCCCCAATTTTCTTGATGCGGCAGCGCACCGGGAACCATTCTTTGTAGAGCTTGATCTCGGGCTCGCCCTCCAGAATACGGCGGCCTGTGGTTCCGGCGGCCTGAAAGCCCACAAAGCAGATCGTCGCCTCGGGGTTGGAGACAAGCTGGCGGGCGTGGTGGATGATGCGCCCGCCTGTCATCATGCCCCCGGCAGAGATAATCACACGGGCACCCGTCTCTTCGTTTAGACGGCGGGACTCCTCACGGCTCGACGAGAACCCCATGCTCTTGGTGCGGAGCGGGTTGCGCTTTCTCTGCGTGAGCTCACGGGTGTCATCATCGTGCTCCTCCGCCATACGGAGGTAGGCTTGCGTCGCTTCGGCGGCCATCGGGGAGTCGGCGCGGATGGGGACGATAGGAATCTCTCCGGCATCTTCCAGCTCCCGAATGTGGTAGAGAATGTCCTGGGTGCGGCCCACCGAGAACGCGGGAATCAGCACCGGAGCGTTGCGGGCGTGGGCATCGCGGATCACCTCAGCGAGCGCCACTCGCGGGTCTTCGTCCTCGTGGAGCCTATCGCCGTAGGTAGACTCCACCAGCACGTAGTCAGCAGGGTGCGGCGTCACCGGGTCGCGCAGAATGGGCTGGTTCCAGCGACCTATATCCCCCGAGAAGATAATGCTGCGTGTCTCCCCGTGTGCTCCCGCACCGCTTACCTCGACCCGGAGCGAGCGAGCGCCGAGCATGTGCCCCGCGGGCCACCACTGCACTCGAATATCGCTAGCAGCTTGAAAGCCCTCGGTGCCGCCTTTCTGGGGCCGAAAGAGCTTGAGGGTACGCCGGACATCGTTGCGGTCGTAGAGCGGAAGCGCGGGCTGGTGTTCCGTCAGGCCCTTTTTATTGCGCCAGTCGGCTTCTTCTTCCTGAAGCTCGGCGGAGTCCTCTAAGATAATCCTTGCCAGCTCGGCTGTGGCACGGGTGCAGTAGACCTCGCCCTTGAAGCCATTTTTCACCAGCGCGGGCAGATAGCCCACATGGTCGGTGTGCGCATGGGTCAGCACGACAGCATCAATGCTCGCCGGGTCGAAGGGCGGTGCCTGCCAGTTGCGATCGCGTAGCTCTTTTAAGCCCTGAAAGAGCCCACAGTCAATCAAGACTTTGCTGTTTTTCGTCTCGATGAGATACTTCGAGCCCGTAACCGTCCCCACGCCGCCCCAAAAGGTCAGCGTCGCGATCTGCGGGTTCTGCGTCTTTGCATGTTCAATTCGTGCCATGCTTGACAGTGTACCCCTTCCTAACGCAAGAGAGTGTCGGTGATGTACTCCTTGAGCTCTACTGCTCCGCCAGCTCCGAAGCTAGCACGGCGTCGATATTAGAGCACAGCGTCGGCAAAAAACACGAAACGACGACGTATTTTTTTATCCCTCGGGGCGGGCGACGCGGGCGATGATCTCTGGCTCGCGCTCCAGTAGCCACGGCTCAGTGAGGCGCAGCGAGAGAAAGTACAGACCGACCGTGTAGAGAAAGGCAAAGGGCACCGTGACCAAGAGCCAGGCATGCCCGATCCAGAAGTGCGGCACCAAGACAGCGGCTAGAACCGGCACGTAGAGCACCAGCGCCGCCAGGCTGATTCCCAGGCTCAGAAACGCATAGCCCACTCCTCCGCTATTGCTCTGCCGCGCCTTCAGCCCTTGCGTGTTGACGCGGTAGGGAATCATCACCGAGACCGCATTGCCCACCGCCGCCAGCAGCACCGAGGCACAGACCATCCAAGGCAGTAGCAACACCAGCATGTCGAGCCGCTTAAGCACCAGACAGAGCATCACCGTTGCCCCGACATTGAGCGGGAGAATCGCCGAGAGGTTTGCCAGGTTCTTGCCGATCAGCAGCTCCCGGCGACGTGTGGGAAAGGCAAAGAGAAGTGTGGCCGCGTTGGCTTCCGGGCCGAAGATATTGTAGGAGAGAATGCTCTGCTGAAAGAGCGTTAGGGACGTTGCCAGCCAGAGTGCAAGTGTCGTGCGGGCCTCGCTAAAGCCCAGCGCATCGCCGCCCTTGCCCCGGTTGAAGGACATAAACACCCCAAAGCCCAGCATGTAGATAAAGTTCATCGCCATGAGCCGGAAGTACGGGTCGCGGGTAAAGACACGCCACTCTTTCTGGAAGATCGCCCCGACGATACCTCCTCCCCCGGCCCCTCCTCCCAATCCGGGGAGGAGGGGAGAGAGGGGAGATTTCCCCTCCTCCCGGGGTCGGGAGGAGGGGCCGGGGGAGGAGGGATTAAGGGAGGAGGGCTTCGGGGCGGGGACGCCCACCGCATCGCCTTCGTAGGCTTTTCCTACCAGCCAGGCAGAGAGGGTGAACGTGGCAACGGTGACGAGCCCCAGCGCCCCGAGATAGGCAATCGCCAGCGGCCACATCCCCTTCATCCCTGCGCCCACGGCACGCGCCGCAAGCCCCGAGGGCAGGAAGCTCACGGCCTCCCACGGCGTGCTGGCCAGAAACGCCTTCCAGTCCACCTTGCCCGCGCCACGCCCGATACTCTGCATCCCAAGCTGCCATACCATCCAAAAAAGTGGGACGATAATCAAGGCCACATCGCGCCACTTTCGGCTCTGGAGAATCCCCTGAAGCGCCAGTGTCACCGCCTGGCTAGCCGCCAGGGTCTGGAACAGAAACAGTGGCATCGCCGCTGCAGCGACCAGTGCGCCCGCCACACCATGAAACGCCGCCCCCACGATCACCGCGATCAGCGTCGGCAGTAAGAGGATTGTCGTCAGGTCCAGCAGGCACCCGGCAATCGCGCCGAGAAAGAGCTTGCGCACCGGCACTGGGTAGACAAAGAGCCGCGTGATATCTTGCGCTTCGTTGAGCTGAAAGCCTAGGAGCGGCCCAACCGTCCAGATGCCTGCCACGAAAAGAAGCGCCGCACGGAGCGTGTGCTCACCTAAGTTGAGATTGAGTTTAAAGAGCCCATAGCCCAGTGCGCCTGCCAGCGCCAAGGCATACGGCCCAAGAAAAACCAAACCGATAATGGAGCCAATCAGCGTGCTACGGCTACGGGTAAAGCCGCGCTGGGTAAGCTTCCAGCGCAGCCACATCAGCTGCCTTAGAGCCATGCGTCCGCCCCCCTAGCCCCCGCCGAGCGGGGGAAAGAAATCAGAGCCACTTTAGGCTCTCTGTGTTGGTGGCTTCGGCGGAGACGAGCTTGAGGAAGACATCCTCCAGAGCGCCATCTTCCCCGGCTTGCTCGCGCAGCTCCGCAATCGTGCCCTGCCCGACCAGCTTTCCTTTTTGAATAATCGCGATCCGAGTGCAGAGCCGCTCGACCACTTCCATCACGTGTGAGGTAAAAAAGATTGTCGTGCCGTGATCCGTGAGAGCTTTTAAGACATCGCGGATCGCACGCACGGAGATGGGGTCAATGCCATTAAAGGGCTCATCGAGAAAGAGCACACGGGGCCGGTGGATCAGCGCCGCCGCCAGCGCGACTTTCTTCTTCATGCCCATCGAGTAGTCCACGATCAGCTTGTCGGCATCGCTGGTAAGCTCCATCACGCCCAGCAGATCCTGGGTGCGCTCCTGGGTCTCGGTGCGGCTCAGGCCATACATCTGACCGGCAAAGAGCAGCATCTCACGGGCCGTGAGGCGCTCGTAGAGGCTGGTTTCCTCGGGGAGAATCCCGATCACGCGCTTGACGTCGAGCGGCTGGCTCGCCATGTCGTAGCCCGCCACGAGCATCTGGCCGCTGGTGGGCCGGAGCATTCCGGTGAGCATCTTAATGGTCGTGGATTTTCCCGCGCCATTGGGGCCCAGAAACCCGTAGAACTCTCCCTCGGCCACGTCCAAATCAATTCCGTCCACAGCGCGCTGCTTGCCGTAGTCTTTGACGAGGCCACGCGCTTGAATACTAAGCTGCATATCTCCTAGAGAGCCTCAGCAAAGGCAGTTGGTTGCAGGCGTTTTGCGTGCACCGGGTGGAGCGCATGCTTGCGAAAACCCTCTAGCTCGATACTGCCATCGTCGAAGATACGCAAAAGGCTGTAGCCATTGTTCTCGGGGCCAGTGCCCTCGACCATCGCCGCAAGTGTGAGATAGGGAATCCCATTGATCACAGTCTGCGCATTTCCATGGCTATGTCCCATGAAGACCGCACTCACTTTCTTGCTCTGCTCTAAAATACGTCGGACTTCTGGGGCGCTCTTAATGGTGTAGCGGTTTTCCGGAGGCGTGTCGAGGCGCTGGTGCACAAAAACAATCACCGGGCCTTTTGCCTTTTTCAGGTTCGCCTCGAGCCACATGCGCTGTGCGAGGGGAATCTCGGTGTCATGCCACTTAAACGGACCGTCTCCGTAGGCCACGCCATCGGCGCGGAAGCAGGCATCCAGAAAAATCAGATGGACGCCTTGGCGGCTGAGGGAGTAAAACGAGCGCTTCTTGCCTTTTTTGTGAACCGTGGCGAGAAACTCTTGCTTTTTGAGTGTCGCGACGCAGTGATTACCAAGAACATAGTGGCGCTCCGTGGCCATGCCTGCAAAGACCTCATCAATGCGCTTGAGAAACTCAAGCTCCGTGGCGGCATCGGCTTTCTCACCGGCATCAATCGTGTCGCCAAGACTGACAGCAAGCGCGACTTTCTTCTCACGCAGAGCCTTCGCGGCTTCGTCCAATTTGCTCAAAGACTCACGGTAGTAACGGTTGATCCGAGGCTTGGCATCGGCGTAGTGAATATCGGTAACCAGCCCTAGGGTAAGAAGCAGCTTTGGCGCATTCATGCGCATAGTTTACGCTATTTGCAATCCCTATGCGGCTTTTTTGCGTGATGCACTGCTTCGCGCCGTCGCAATTTTAGGCTGCTGGAGGGTTGGGGCTCCCGCCATCTGACGGAGCTTGCGTTCGGTCTTGTCCTGGTACATGCGCTGATCTGCTACCGAGAGCAGGCTCGCACAGTCCATTCCATCTTTGGGGAAGCACGCAGAGCCGATACTCACCCCTAGTCGCAGAGTGCCTAGCAAGGGATGCACCAGTCGGGTGTCGTAGGAGACAACCGCATCATGGATTCGCCGTGAGATCTCGTTGGCTTCGTCTTGTCCGGCATCCTCCACAATCACCAGAAACTCATCGCCGCCATAACGAGCGACCACATCGCGCGGGCCGACGGTCTCCCGGAGAATCTGTGCTAAGTCGCGCAGGACATCGTCGCCGCGTAGGTGGCCAAAGTTGTCGTTGACGGGCTTAAAGTGATCCAAGTCCATACAGAGCACCGAGAATCGGCGAGCCTCTTCGTCTTCTTCACAGCGCTTCTCCACATGCTGGGTCAAGAACCGCAGGTTGTAGAGCTCGGTGAGCGGGTCGGTGAAGGCATGGCTACGAGTTCGGTCGTAGAGCAGGCCGTTGTAGATCGCCATCGCAGCGCGCTCCGAGATCATCTCCAGTAAGTGCTGATCGTGCTGTGAGAAAGCCACGGCGTGCTGGTGGTAGAGATTGATGCTACCGAGCGCCTCTCCTTGGTGCACAATGGGGACGATCAGCGAGGAGTTGAGCGGGGCCCAAGGCACCTGCGTCGAGCTGGTGATCAGCAGGTCATCGTGGTCAAAGCCTCCCAGGTAGGTCGTCCGCTGCTCGACGGTCTTAAGCGTGAGGCTACGCGAGCCGCTGGTCTGACAGCCGAGAAAGTGCTCGCGGTTGGTTCCGACAGCCGCACGTGCGACCAGGGTGTCGGGGTTGCCTTCGGACTTGAGCAAGAAGAGACACGAGGTACCAGGCAGAATCGCCTCTAGCTTGCGCGCCAGAATGTCCAGAGTCTCGGTGATTCCCATGCTGGCCGAGAGGGTCTGTGCCACTTCGTAGAGCGCCCAGAGCTCCGACGAGGCACGGTGAATGTCTCGGGCAGCTTCATCGGCTTTGGTGGCGTAGATCGGTGTCTCTTTGCGGGGAACTAGTGGCCCCTGCCCCTCTTTGGCCATCTCCTGCACGACACCATCAATGACCTCCAGAAACGCCTGAGCGATCACGGGGTCAAAGTGCGTCCCTGCGTCTTTTTGGATCACATGGATCGCCTTCTCATGCGTCCAAGCATTACGGTAAGAGCGGTTCGAGGTCAGCGCATCGTAGACATCAGCGACCGCGAGAATGCGCGCCGTGAAGGGAATGTCCTCACCGGCCAGCCCTTCGGGGTAGCCGGTACCGTCCCACTTCTCATGGTGGTACTTCACCACCGGCAAGACGGGCCAGGGGAACTCCACCGGGTCAAGGATCGCAGCCCCGATCTCGGGGTGCTTCTTGATCTTGTCAAACTCATCTGCCGTTAGCTTGCCCGGCTTGAGCAAGACATACTCAGGCACGCCAAGCTTACCAATATCGTGCAGTAGTGCGCCTGTTCGCAGGCCTTCCATGTCGTTTTCGGAGAGCCCCAAGTGCTCCCCGACTGCCACGGAGTAGCGCTGGACACGTAGAATGTGCTGGTGGGTATACTGATCTTTCGCATCAATGGCGAGCGCAAGGCTCTTAATGGTCGCTAAATACAGCTCGGCAAGCTGCGCCTGGCTGGTCTGAAGCTCCTCAATATGCTCCTGCTTCTCCCGAGCCCGCGCGGTGTAGGTTTCGTAGACGGTGTAGGTCATGTAGCCGACAGGGGCCACAAAGACCACAATGGTCAGTGTTGCAACATGATTGCCCGTCAGCCCTAGCAAGAGAAGCGCTAGGCCACTGGCACTCGCTCCTGCCAGGTAGCTAGGCAGTGTCCAGAGGAAGTTCTCTTTCCAGAGGGCGACAATATTTTGTTTACTGGTGAGAGAAATAATCGTGGAAACGCCTCCGGTATTGACGGCGTAGTAGACAATCGCACCGATCAGAACCGCAGGCAGATGCGCCACCGTCACTTTCTCAGGAGACTCACCCCGCAGCCACCCCGAGACCCCCACATCACGCAAGAGGCTGAGAGCCAGGCCCGAAGCGGTTGCCTCCACTGCCGAGAGAGCCACGTTGAACATGCGCTGGTAGCTTGGTTGGCGAAAGCAGCCCACAAAGACATTGGCACAGGCAGCCAGCACCGCAGCGGGCGGCCCGAAGTGGAGCATCGTGGCGTAGATAATCGTGAAACCCAGGGACATTGCCCCCACATCATCGGTGGTACGGCTACGCGTCAGGCGAATCTTCTTTGGCCCCACCATGCCCGCAAGCACCACAAAAATCGTCAAGTGCCCCCAGTTGAACTGCGGGTTGGTGATATGGCACAGCTGCCACAAGGCAAGCGCAAGCAACACTCCACCAAGCGTATAGATAAGTTTAAGGTAGTTTTGTGCGATCGTAGGTAGTGTGTTCATCGAAGACAAGCAGGTTCTCTATCTCCGATTATCGGCAATTACACGCGCCGTCTTAATACCTGATTAAATGTCCTATACAGATCTGCCGCTGGTTGAAAACCAGCGTCTGCAGTGGCACTGCGTGCCGCGAAGCCCGTGCCGGGCTACCCAAACGTCCCATTTCATGGGGTGGAAATTGGATGCTGAAGCAAAGCCACAAATCCCCCTGCTCCATACCCCGCATCGGGCCAGAGCCGGTAGCAGGGGAAATCGGCGTGGGGAGAGCGGTGCGCGGCGTGCGTGGGGAGCTCTTGCGCCGTCAGCTCGGGGAAACGGGTCAGTAGCCAAGCCAGCACATCTTCATTTTCTTCCCGCGCATAGGTGCATGTGGAGTAGAGCAGAAAGCCGCCAGGAGCAAGTAGGCGCACGGACTCCGCCAGAATGCGCTTTTGACGGTTGGCGCAGGAGTTGACATTGATGGGATGAAACGCACCAGGATTGTCTTGCCCCCGTGCCAGGAGCGACTGCCCGGAGCACGGCGCGTCCACTAAGACCACACTCGCCAGCCCGGAAAGCTCCTCGGCAAGCTTGGACGGATCGGCACAACGCGTCTCGGCGGGAACTTTGCAGCGCTTCAGATTGCCCGTCAGCGGCCCGAGGCGCTTGCCGATCACCTCGTTGGCGATGAGGCGCTCGGGTGCGAGCGCACGATGCGCAAAGACCGTCTTGCCCCCCGGCGCGGCGCAGACATCCACCACCATGCCACCCGCGGAGAGGCCACAGAGCGCACTCGCCTCAAACACCGACGATAGATCCAAACAGTAGTAAGCACCTTCGTCGTGGAGGGCGTGGCGACCAGGACGCTCGCCTGTCGCGACAGCTTGCACAAACTCGGGCTGCCAGGAAGCGGGGGGCTTGCTCTCGAACGGACTCTCGGCACTGTCGTGCAGCCAAAGTACAGCAGGACAGGCACTCCTCCCCGCTTCCAGTGCTTCCAGAAACGCGTCGGG
>NZ_CBAYMC010000086.1:0-15803 GCF_964826245.1 Armatimonas sp.
TGCTCGCCGTTCCAGGTCTCGACCGGCGCGAGGCGCTCTCGAAACTGCGTGATGCCAATTGGGACAACCGCCACAGAGATAATCCCACCGAACGCGCCGCGCTTCTTCGGGTGGAGATTGGCGAGATCGGTGATCGTCTGGAAGAACACGTCGCCGTCGTTGTAGTGCGGCACCAGCACCACTTGCGCGTGGATCTGAATCCGGGCCTCGACCAGCCGCTCCAAGATCGGCAGGATCGGCTCGGGGCCACGGCGACCCAGAATCTTACCACGCGCCTCCGGGTCGGTGGCGTGAACCGAGACATAGAGCGGCGAGAGGCGCTGCTCACAGATGCGGTCTAGCTCGCCCGGCTTGAGGTTGGTCAGCGTGACGTAGTTGCTGTGCAGAAACGAGAGCCGGAAGTCGTCGTCTTTCACGTAGAGGCTGGGGCGCAGGCCCTTGGGCTGCTGGTAGAGAAAGCAAAAGACGCACTTGTTCTTGCAGATGTGCATACGGTCGAACAAATCCTCGGAGAACGTAATTCCGAGAGGCTGGTCGAAGCCTGTCTCGATGAAAACATTCAGCAGGTCGTCGCCGCGCTTGATCGCCAGAGTCACTTCCTCAGCAGCGGAGTAGAAGCGCCAGTCCACGACATCGGTGAGTGGGTGGCCATTGACCGAGAGCACCACATCCCCGACTTGCAGCCCTGCCTCTTCGGCGATACTGCCCGCATCAAGCGCCTCGATTGCATTGCGAGGCAGTGGCGAGCGGCGCTCAAGATGCTCAAGACGCTCATGGGTCGCGACGGGAAGGGTTAGGGCCATAGGGATTCATTGTATCGTGCAACAAAGTTTAACAAACAGGGGGTGGGCGGCGGTATAATGTTGTGACTACTGAAAGAGGCCAGGTCTCGCCCTCAAAAGAGATCGAAATAGAATTGCACGAAAATATTGTTCTCGCCAAGCGAGAGATCACAGACAACCTGGATCAAATCCTCGCCGTCTTACCGGAGCGGGTGCTCGCCGCTCTTGCGCCGCACTTAGAGGAGCACTCCGATCTTTTGGAGCTGGTGCTTGACCTAGGTCGCCCTGCGGAGGCGCGCTTTGGCAACAACCTCCAGATCGAGCTCCTGCCTGCCAGTGACGATCCCCTAGATCCGGCCAACGAGGTGACCCTGGACGATATTGCCCATATCACCAGCCGTATCTCGGACTTTGGCTTCGACAACCGCGCCGGGATCGAGCGCACGCTCCACCGCATCTCCTGCATCCGCAACCGTGGCGATCATGTGATCGGGCTGACGCTGCGTATTGGCCGCGCGGTCTATGGCACCGTGGACATTATCCGGGACATTGTCGAGAGCGGGAAGTCTATTCTCATGCTGGGCCGCCCCGGTGTGGGCAAGACCACCAAGCTGCGCGAAGTGGCCCGTATTCTCTCCGCAGAGTTTCGCAAGCGCGTCGTGATCGTGGACACGTCCAATGAGATCGCGGGTGATGGTGACATCCCGCACCCAGCGATTGGTCGCTCGCGGCGCATGCAGGTCAAGCGGCCTGAGGAGCAGCATGCGGTGATGATCGAAGCCGTCGAGAACCACATGCCACAGGTGATCGTGATAGACGAGATCGGCACTGAGCAGGAAGCCTTCGCCGCCCGCACGATCGCGGAGCGAGGCGTCCAGCTTGTAGGAACAGCGCACGGCAATACCCTGGAGAACTTGCTGCTCAACCCGACCCTCTCAGACTTAGTTGGTGGTATCCAGACCGTGACCCTGGGCGATGAAGAGGCCAAGCGGCGTGGCTCCCAGAAAACGGTGCTGGAGCGCAAAGCCCCTCCGACTTTCGAGGTGATTATCGAGATCCTGGAAGTGGATAAGCTCGCCATCCACCACGATGTTGCCAAAGTGGTGGACAAGATGCTCCGTGGCCAGCTCCCGCGCCCCGAGATTCGCGTCCGCAACACGGGTGGCATTGTCGAGGTCGTGCAGAAAGCCGAGCTCCCCCCGGACCGTCCGGGGGAACAGACCGGCGGCACGTATGGAATGACCTTTGACCCAGAACCTACCCCTTACTCCCCTTCCTTGGAACAGGGAAGGAGCCGGGGGATGGGCTCTGGGATGGGCTCTGGGATGGGTTCAGAGCGTGGGACGGGTACGGAGCGCAAAAGCTTCCGTCAGGAGGGTAAAACCGTTCACCTGTTCCCCTACGGCGTCTCCCGCTCCCGCCTAGAGCGGGCGATGGTCAATCTTCGCGTGCCAGGAGTCGTGGCTAGGGACATGAAAGATGCGGATCTGATTGTCGCGCTCAAGGCCACGTCGCGCCGGGAGCCTGCCAAGCTCCACGAGGCACGGGGCAAGAACATCCCGACCTATATCGTCCGTAGCAACACCTACATCCAGATCGAGAGTGCGCTTCGTGAGGTCTTCGGCCTCCAGCCCACGGTGCTCCCCACCGATGAAGAGGCCGCGATCTCCGAAGCCTCAGATGCCATTGAGCATGTGCAAGCCACCGGCGAGGCCGTCGAGCTTGCGCCACAAAATGCGTATGTCCGGCGCTTGCAACATCAATTAGTGGAACGCGCCGAGCTGGGCAGCGAGTCCATCGGCGTCGAACCACGGCGGCGTCTGAAGATCTTGCCCAGCATAGCCGTTTAAAATATGAAGGCTCACGGGAACCCGTGAGTCTCATCAGCCCTGGAAGAGCGGCTGGGTCGCAAAGCCTTTGTCGGGCTGGGATGTGGCCTTTACTTTTTGGTTTGCCTTCGGCTCTAATAACCCATCCTGTATAATGCGTCTGTGAACCAACGTGCTGTGACGCCGCGTGCTCTCTTTATTGGGATCGCTTTTGCTTTGTTCTTTGCAGCGGTGACGCCCTACAACGACTTCAAGGTAGCGGCGACCTACATTGCGGGAACGCAGTTTCCCATTGGGGCGCTCTTTATTCTGTTTGTCTTTGCCTTCGCCATCAATGCCTTACTGCGCACGGTCGCGCCCAAGGCCGTGTTCCAGCGCGGGGAGCTTCTGACGATCTGGACACTGATTCTCGTGGCATCGGGGATACCGTCGTCGGGGATGATGCGCTACTTTATCCCCGAGATCGTCGCCCACAAAGCCTTCGCCGACGACACGAACAACTGGGAGCAGAAGTTTCTAAACCAGCTTCCCAAGTGGACTCAGTTTCAGGACAAAGCCGCCGCCGATGCGTTTTTCAACGGCTACCACAAGGGCGAGGAGCGGATTCCCTGGGAGGCGTGGCGCGGACCGCTCTTTTTCTGGGGAATGCTAGCGATGCTCTTTCTGCTGGCCACTTTTGCGAGCTGCTCTCTCCTGCGCCGCCAGTGGGTGGAGAATGAGAAGTTCTCCTTTCCTCTCGTCACCCTCCCTCTCATGATCGCCGAGGACCCGGAGCCGGGGCGGAAAGTGAATGCCTTTTTCCGCAACCCGGTGCTCTGGGGCGGGGTGCTCTTTAGTACCATCATCCACACAATCAAGGGCCTGCACCTGCTCTACCCCTCGATCCCCGATATTAACTTAGAGTGGTCCTTCAATGACTTTCTCACCGTGCGCCCATGGAACCTGATTGGCTGGTTTCCGGCACGAATTCTTCTTATGGTGGTAGGAATCGCCTACTTGCTCCCTGCTGAGGTCTGCTTCTCGCTCTGGTTCTTCTTTTTGGTCTTCAAGGCGCAGGTGATGCTCTGTGGGTTCTACAACTGGCTCATGCCGGGGCCACAGGGCTACAGCGATACCAACTTCTCCGCACTCCAAGCCTACGGCGGCGGGATTGCTCTGGTGCTCTGGACTCTCTGGACGGGGCGGCGGCACTTTAGTGATATTGTGGAAAAAGCGCTGGGTGGCCCCCGTGCCAAGGACATTGACGACTCGGGGGAGCTGCTCTCCTACCGCACGGCACTGATCTGTCTGTTTATCGCCTACGGGGGAATTGCTCTCTGGCTGACCATGGCCGGTGTCTCGATCCTACTGACCCTGGTCTCGCTGGTCACCATGACACTAGGGCTGATCACGATCTCCTGGGCGGTCTGTCAGGCGGGCCTTGTGTTCATGGCCCAGCCCTATGGCTCCATTGACATCTTCTCGTTTCTCTTTGGCACCGCGCCGTTTAAGACCAGCGAGCTTTTCACGATGACCCGCTGGGAGACCATGTTCCTCTTCGACCCCCGCGAGATGCTCGCGCCCTCCGTGATGATGGGTGCCAAGACCACCGAGGTTGCCCCTAAAAACACACGCCCTCTGATGACAGCCATGATCGTGACGGTTCTCCTGGCGTTCGCCGTCTCACTCTACGCCAGCCTGGCACTGCCCTACTACAACGGCGGTGGCAACTCGCTCAACAATCTCTTTACCTACAAGTGGAGCCCCGAGAAGCCGCTAAACTTCCTCGGTGGCGCGGCCTCTGTCCCGTTTAAGGGCGATCTCAGCAATGGCCTGCACCTGCTCACGGGCTTTGTGGTCTTTCTGGGGCTGCTGATCCTGCGGGCGCAGTTCAACTTCGGCGTCCACCCCATCGGGATTCTCTGCGCGGGTGTCTGGGCGATTAAGATGCTCTGGCTCTCGCTCTTTATCGGCTGGTTTGCCAAAAGTATCATCCAGCGCTACGGCGGCATGAAAGGCTACCAGTTCTTTCTGCCATTTTTCCTGGGCCTCGTTCTGGGCGATGTTATCAACTCCGCCATCTGGGTCGGCCTCGGCTACGCCACCAATGTCGGCTACATGGTCATGCCCAACTAACGTTTTTGGGAACTCAAGCGGGTAAAATAGAGTCGTTCAAACAGGGCTTCGTGCCCAAAACCTATAAGGATAGTTTTTAACATGCTCGTTGGTAAACCCGCACCTGACTTTACCGCACCCGCCGCTTTTCCGGGCGATGGCGCTGCTGACCCGATCAAGAATATCTCCCTCTCGGACTACCGAGGCAAGTGGCTGGTCTTTTTCTGGTACCCGCTCGACTTTACGTTTATCTGCCCGACCGAGATTCTAGCGCTCGCAGATCGCCTGGAAGAGTTCCAGGACGTTGACTGCGAGATTCTCGGCGCTTCGACCGACTCAGTCTACTCCCACCGCGCTTGGGTGCGCACGCCCCGCGACCAGAATGGAATTGCGGGAACGAACTACCCGATTATCGCCGACATGACGCGCGAGATCGCGGCCAGCTACGGCGTGCTGATCGAGGAGGCTGGGCACTCGCTCCGTGGTCTGTTTATCATTGACCCCAATGGCGTGGTGCAACACTCCACGATCAACGCCAACAACGTGGGGCGCAACGTGGACGAAGTTCTGCGTACGCTTCAGGCGTTCCAGTCCGGTGGGCTCTGCGCCGCTAACTGGAAGCCAGGTGTCAAGAACCTGACGCCGGGAAGCTAAGTTTCTATGCCCCTGCGAACCGGTTCCCCGCTGCCGGAGCTTACCGGCGCGACCGAGTGGCGCAATGGCGACGTGAGCCGAGAGTCTCTTCTCGGCTCGCCCGTCTTGATCCATTTCTGGTCGCTCTCTTGCTATATTTGTAAAGGCAATCTCCCGCGCCTGAAAGAGTGGAAAGAGACGTATGGTCCACAAGGACTGAAAGTCATCGCCGTTCACATGCCGCGCGAGGAAGATGAGACCGATATTTCAAAAGTCGAGGCCGCACTGGAGCAGTTCTCCATCACCGAGCCCTGCGCCATAGACAATGAGCACAAGCTCACTGAGGCATTTGGCAACGACCAAGCCTGGGTGCCCTACTACTTTCTCTTCGACGCCGACGGCAACCTTAAGAGCCGCGGCGCTGGCCAAGCCGCCGCCGATGTGCTCGCGGGCGCACTGGCGCGCCTGTTTCCTCAGTAACGAACTATGAAAAAACTGAAATCAACTCGTGATGAGCACCTGCTCACACCCCAGCGCCCACACCGTGGCGAGGCCTGGCCGACCGATTCGTGGCGTGTCCTGCGTATCCAGAGCGAGTTTGTCCAGGGCTTCGATGCCCTCGGCGACCTTGGCCCTGCCGTCACCATCTTTGGCTCGGCGCGCACCAAGCCCGATGATCCGCAGTATCTTGCGACGGTTGACACGGCACGGCTTCTGGGCGAGGCGGGTTTTAATATTATTACCGGGGGCGGGCCTGGGATCATGGAGGCGGGCAACAAAGGCGCAAGCGAGGCCAATGTCGAGAGCGTCGGGCTCAATATCGAGCTTCCCTTTGAGCAGCACATCAACCCCTACTGCACCGAGACGATTGACTTCCACTACTTCTTTGTACGAAAGACCATGCTGGTGCGCTACGCCCAAGCCTTTGTGATCTTCCCTGGTGGCTTTGGCACACTAGACGAGCTGATGGAATCCCTCACGCTTATCCAAACGGGCAAGATCCACAACTTCCCCGTGATTCTGGTAGGCACTGCGTTCTGGGGCGGCTTGGTCGAGTGGCTACGAAACACGGTACTGGTAGATGGAAAGATTAGCCCTAATGATATGAACTTGTTCTACCTGGTAGACTCCCCCGAAGAAGTGCGCGATATTATCGTCCACGCGGTTCGGGGGGAGTCGGATCAGGAAGAGCGCGAGGAAAAAGCACGGCAGGAGACCGCAAAGGTCTACGCGCCCTACCCGTTCTCCTAAGCCATGCCCACTCCTCTACGATTTGCACTACTCGACCATATCGAAGCCCCACAGGAGCGTCCCTCGGCGGAGGTCTACGAGGAGGTGGCGGGCTACGTGCGCCTCGCCGACACACTGGGCTTTGACTACTACTGGTTCAGCGAGCACCACCGCTATGTGCACTATGGCCATCTCCCATGGCCGATGCTCCTGGCGCTGCATCTGGCATCACAGACAAAACAGATTCAGCTTGGGACGGCGATTATCTGCCTGAATCTTCACCATCCGCTGGCTATCGCGGAGCAGAGTGTGGTCGCGGATCTACTCATGCGGGAGAGGCTCGCGCCCGGCTTTGGCAGTGGCAGCTCTCCTACGGAGTCCGTGCTCTTTGGTAAAGAGCTCGTGTCTGAACAAGAGCGCCACGCCCACTTTGCCGAGGCGCTGGGGCAGATTCTGGCGAGCTGGCATGATTCGGAGAGCCTGCCGAAAGCAAGTCCAACGCTCCACACCCGGAGCTGGCAGGCGGTCAATAGTGTCGGAAGTGCGCAGAACGCCGGAAGGCTCGGGGTGAACATGATGTACTCTCATCTGCGCACCCCCGAGCAGTATAAACAGTACCGTCAGGCGTATTTAGACGCGGGTGGCACGGGCCTGATTGCGGCCAACCGCCCCGTCTATGTTGGTGTTGACGATGCCACGGCAATCGCGGAGCTAGAGCCCGCACTTCGGACGCTCTGGCGGCGCTTTCGTAGCGAGGGCAAGATTCCCGCGGAGACACCTGAGCCAGGCGACCCGTACGCTCTCTGCGGACATCCGATTAACTTTCTGGTCGGTGGCCCGGAGAGCGTGGCGAGGCAGATCGCGACGCTCCGCGCCGAGACGGACTTCGATGTGATCAACCTAGAGCCGAGCTGGGCGGGCCTCACGCCAGAACAGATTCGTCGCACGATCTGCCATCTCGCAGAGGCAGTACGCCCCGCACTGGGTACACTCTCACCGTGACAGAGCAAGAGACTTCCCGCCTTTCCGAGGCCCGGCGGATTTGTGACACGCTTTTGGAGCCCAACGCCGAGCGCGTGGACCGGAGTGGGCAGGTGCCACGTGAGAACTTAGAGGCGCTCGCCGCCGCTGGGCTTGCCGATGGGACGTTTGGCAGCGATGCCTTTCGTCGGGCTTTTGTGGAGCTGCTCTGCGCGGCGTGTGGGACGACGTATTTTATCCTGACACAGCATCTAGGCTCGTGCGGACAGATCGCCAGCAGCAGTAACACAGCCCTGCGGGAGCGCTTTCTGGCGGAGATGATCATGGGAAAGCACTATGTCGGGGTAGGGTTTGGCCACCTGCGCCGCCCTCAGCCGATGCTCCGGGCCACACCAGTTCCCGGTGGCTGGCTTCTTAGTGGCGTCGCGCCGTGGGTCACGGGCTGGCCTACTCTTTCGGCGACGATCTACGGGGCACACCTGCCCGACGGACGGCATATCTATCTCTACGTCCCAGCGCGTGAAGACAAGCATCAGCAAGTCTCCACGCCTCTGCCTCTCTGCGCGATGGGGGCTACAGAGACTGTCGAGGCCACCCTCACCGATCTCTTTGTCCCCACGTCCGACTGGGTGCGCGACGGCTCACCCGAGCAGCTCGCCGCCAGCGACACGGCCAATTTATGCAGCAATGTCGCCCCGATGCTAGGCGTTACACGAGGCAGTATTGCCCTTCTCAGACAGCTTGCCACAAAGAAGCCCTTCCCCGTGCTCTCCCAAGCTGCCGATGCCCTCCAGACCGAGCTTGAGCAGTGCCGCGAGCGTTGTTTTACGCTCAGTGGTAGCGATAAGTCCGCACCCGAGTGGCGCGAACACGCCCTTCAGGCACGCACTTGGGCCATCGAGCTAGGCGTCCGCGCAGCCCACACGGGAGTGGCAGCGGCATCGGGTGGGGCCAACAGCCTGGATCACCCCGCCCAGCGCCGGATGCGCGAGGCAATGTTCTACACACTTTTTCAGCAAACCAGCGAGATTCTGCAAGGCACCGTCACAAGGCTAGCACGACTGTCCTAGAACTCGTCGGTGCCGAGCAGCTCTTTTTCCATATTGTCAGCGGCTTCGGCGGCAATGCGAATGGCCTGACGGATATAGGCGGAAGAGGCGTTGCCGGGGATGTCCACCCGGTAGTAGGCGCTCCAAGCTCCGCCCTCACCCTTCTCGACTTGAAACGCACCGAACTTGTAGTGCTTGGTGAGCAGCTTCTCTAGTACCTCCGCGCTAGGCCGTTCCTTGCCTTTCCAGCACACCGACCAGACTTCACGCGTCGCCACTTCCGTGGTCATAGGCTCCGTAATTTTCTCAACCGCTCCCCGAATAAAGATCAGCTGCGAGCGCTTCTCATCGTCCCACTGAATCTCAACACTGTAGTCGCCATCTTTATCAAGTTTGTAGGCATACTTCGTCGCCTTGATCGTCGCCTCAAACGGATCAGCTTTTGGTTTAGAGACAGCAGGGTCTTGTGAAGAGCTTAACGCTAGAAGCGCAAGGTAGGGTGCAAAAAACATGGGATTAGATTCCTCTCAGTTCAATAGAAACAGTAGAGCCTGCCTGCGTTATGGGAGCGCTACAGAGCTTATTTTCGCGCTCCAAGCGGGCATGGGCGGTTCTATAAATAGCCCAAAGTCTGAGAGCGCCGGGCAGGCGGCTGCTTTTGTCACGCGGATCCGCACTTTGTCGGTCGTGGTGGTTGGGATGCGCCAGAGCCTACAGGAGCCGATGGACTGGGCTTTGGCAACTTCCACCCAGCTATCATCTTGCCAAATGTCAATCGCGGCTTCGTCTATGCGCTGGCCGAGTGCAATCGCTTCACGGAGCCGGATGATATTGAATGTTTTCGGGCGGCCTAGCTCAAGCGTGAGCTCTGGCGTGAGCACGGGGTCATCTGTGTACCAGGCTGTCTCCCTGCTCCCATCCAGTAGGTGCTTGGGATCCGAGCCATGGCGCGTGTTCGATGCCGTAACCTTTGCACCGATAGCGAGGTTCTTCGTAAACGTCTTCTTGAGATGCTCCCCAAAGATTTTCAGGCTGCTAGCGTCTAGCTCGTGCACCAGGCCGCGACGATCTGGCGGGATATTCAGCAACATCGAGGCACCACGCCCGACCGACTCCAGATAGTGCGTCATGAGCTGCGCCGGGCTCTTGACCAACTTATTCTGCGCCTCGTGCCAGAACCAGCCGGGCCGTATCGAAAAATCTACTTCGGCGGGAATCCAGGACTTGCCATTGCGCTCGCCCGAGAGCAATTTTTTCTCATCCATCTGCCCGACGCCATCTTTGGGGCCAATGGTGATCGTGTGCCAGCATGGGTCGCCCGCGAACCCGCGCTCGGTTCCGACCCAGCGGGCGTCCCAGCCGATGTCGCTCCAGACACAGGCATCGGGCTGGAGCTCCCGGATGAGCTGCCACGTGGTGGGCCAGTCGTAGTAGGTTGTCCGATCAATCTGCCGGGACTCACGCTTGCCACCGTAGTAGCCATCGCCGCCGTTGGCACCATCGTGCCAGGTCTCAAAGATCGGTCCGTACCAAGTCAGAAGCTCACGGAGCTGCTCTCGATAGATCTTCGTGACATAGTCTGAGCTGCCATAGAGCGCGTTGTTGCGATCCCAAGGCGAGAGGTAGACCCCAAACTTCAGCCCTTGCTTCTGACACTCCCGCGCCAGCTCCCCGACAATATCGCCCTTGCCATTTCTGTAGGGGCTGGCGCTGATGTTGTGCTTGGTAGTCTTGGTCGGCCAGAGACAAAAGCCATCATGGTGCTTGCACGTCAGGATCGCCGCCTTCAGTCCGGCGGCTTTAAGGGAGCTGATAATCTGCTTGGCACTAAACTGCGTGGGATTGAAGATACTCGGGCTCTCGTCGCCATAGCCCCACTCTTTATCCGTGAAGGTATTGGTCGTAAAGTGCAGAAACGCATAGGTCTCCAGCGTATGCCACTTAAGCTGACGGGGACTGGGTGTAGGGCCATACGGAGCAGGCAGGTCGTTATGGGTACTCATGAAAGACACGATACATCAAATTTGATCTAAGTTGCAATAGAGAAAAACCCAATATTTATATCAGGTAGCTCTGTTGCCTAGAAAGTAGAACTGATGTCTCGTCTTTTTAAAAAGCAAGGAGCGGTGTCTCGGCTTACAGCACTCACTTGCAGCCTCGTTCTAATCGCTTCAAGTGCGCACGCCACTTTCACCATCACGCTCAACTTCAATCCCAGTGTCACAGCTCCCCAGCAGGCAGTTTTCAATACTGCCAAAGCCACCTGGGAGAGCCTTGTCACGGGCTACCAACCCGGCATTTCTCTCACGGGAATCACCATTGATGCCTCCATCCCATTTATAGATGGCGCAGGGGGAGTTCTCGGCCAAGCAGGCCCCACAGCGGGAGTCATTCAGGGAGGCTTCACGTTAACGACAACAGGCATTATGGAGTTCGATTCCGCCGATGTTGGCAGTATGAGCACAGAGACATTTAATGCTGTTATCTTGCATGAGATGGCGCACGTCATGGGGCTGGGAACCTGGTGGACGAATAATGGGGTCTATGTGAATGGCACGGGTCAGTACACGGGAGCCAATGCCTTAGCTGCCTACCAGTCAGAGTTTGATGCGGGGGCTACCTTTGTTCCTATTGAGCTCGGTGGCGGCGGGGGCACTGCAAATGGACACTGGAACGAAGTAGACGGCGGTGCGGGGCCGACAGGGATTGTGGGAATCAACCCCAATATTGCCAACTCCTATGGAAAAGACTTTCGCGATGAGCTGATGACAGGCTGGCTCAATAGTAACTCTTTTATCAGCAATACCACCGTCATGTCTTTTCGAGATATTGGCTTCACCACCGTCAATCTTGCCGTCGTCCCTGAACCTGCCAGCCTGAGCTTGCTTGCTCTGGGTCTTGCGGGCCTCATCACACGCCGTCGCCGACACCAGCCTCAATAATCCGAGAGTACCTTGGGCGGGAGGGCGGCGCGGAGGGCGTTGAGAACCGCAAGGACATCTATGATTTCTTGTGCAACAGCGCCCGTGACGGGTGTGAGAAGCCCAGCGGCTCCGAGGAGCATGCCAATGATACTGAGTACCATGCCGCCGACCGCACTTTGCAGCGCAATGCGTCGCATGCGCTGGCCGATGTGCATGAGAACGTCCACTTTTTCCAGCGAGCTGTCTAAGATCACGGCATCGGCGGCCTCGCCTGTGATCTCAGAGTTATTGCCAAAGGCGATCCCCACCGTGGCGGCCGTGAGTGCGGGCGCATCGTTGATCCCATCGCCCATGAAGACAGTCGGGGCTTTCTTGGTCTCGGAGCGGACGAGCTCTAGCTTTTGCTCCGGGCTCTGGCTGGCGAAGACCTCGGTGATCCCGACACGCTCGGCGAGGTAGGCAACTTCGCTCAGACGATCCCCAGAGACGAGTAGCACGCGCTTGATCCCATGCCGGGGCGCGAGATGCTGGATAAAGTGCGCTCCCTCAGGCCTGGGCTCGTCGCGGAAGCGTAGCGCCCCCGCGTAGAGATTATCCACAAGGACGACGCACTCCATTCCGGCGACGGCCTCGGGGAGGGCGGCGGCCTGCTCGGGGTAGAGTGCAGCGAGCTTCTTGCGGCTCGTGACATGGACACTGCGCCCAGAAATTTCTGCTCGGAGCCCATCGCCCGGCAGCTCCTTCACCTCACTGGCATCGCGAAGCGTGAGCTTCGTCTCGTCGGCGGCCTCCAGAATGGCACCAGAGAGCGGGTGCTTGGAGTAGCGCTCCAGGCTTGCAACTAAGATCAGTAGCTCGTCTTTGTCAAAGCCCGGCGCGGTCAATAACTCCGTAAGTTTGGGCTTGCCGTAGGTGAGCGTACCCGTCTTGTCGAAGAGCGCGATCTTGCACGTGCTCAGGTTCTCCAGCACCGACGGGTCCTTGATGATAATCCCCTTGCGTGCTGCCAGCGAGATCGAGCCGATGATGGCGATGGGGATGGCGATCAGCAGCGGGCACGGCGTGGCGATCACCATCACGGCGAGAAAGCGCAGGGGATCGTGGGTGAGGAGCCAGGCGATGAGCGCGATCCCCACGGCGAGTGGCGTGTACCAGGCTCCGAGCTTGTCGGCGATCCGGCGCAGGTGTGGGCGGTTCTGCTCGGAGCTGCGCATCACCTGCATGATCCGGGCGTAGCGCGAGTCTTGGGCAGGTTTATCGCAGCGGATGGTGAGCGCGCTCTCGCCATTGATCGCCCCAGAGAGCACCGTGGTTCCAGGCGCCTTAGAGACCTGGTACGGCTCGCCCGTTAGATACGACTCGTCCATTGCCCCATGCCCATCGAGCACCGTGCCATCGACCGGACAAAGGGCATGGGGGAACACGACCAGCGTGTCCCCCACCACAACCTCCGCCAGCGGCACCTCGGTGAGCTTCTCCCCCACTTTGCGCTGCGCCATCGTGGGCATGCGCTTGGCGAGGGCTTGCAGCACCGACGACGCACTCTTCGTCGCATAGGCTTCCAGCGCCTCGCCGCCCGAGAGCATCAGCACGACCAAGGCTCCGGCTAAGTACTCACCTAGTAGCACAGAAGTGACAATCGAGATTCCCGCCAGCAAGTCCGAGCCAAACTCGCGCTTGATGAGCTTTTTCAAGAGCTCCCAGACTAAGGGAGTCCCGCCGAGCGCCAGCACCATAAAGAGCGGCAGGTTGGTTGGGAGCTTGGCGGCGTGGAATCCGAAGCGCAGGCCCAAGTGGAGCGCAATCCCTGTCAGTGCCAGCACGGCAATTCCCAGCTGCGCCCGATTGAGCCTCTCTTGCTCTGTCATTTAGTCGTCGTCCTTCGTGTGTCGCTTCTTGCCTTCGTGCTCCCGCTCGCCCTCATGCTCATCGTCCTCTTCATGGCCCTTGCCCTTCTCGTGGCCCTTGCCCTTTGTCGGCATGGCACTCCTAGAGACTCTAGAGGTATCTAGCTGGACTGTGGTTCCCTTGAGCTGTACGGGAAAGCTCGCCAGCGGGGTGCGTGCCGCGCCGCGTGGATCCTTGCCCGTTACGGCAAAGCTCGCCCCGTGGAGGGGGCAGACAAAGCGCTTCTGGGTTGCGTTCCAGCGTACCTCGCCGCCTTCGTGGGTGCAGCGAGCCGAAAGGGCGAGCCAGTGGGTGCTGTCTTGGCGCGTCACAAAGACTACCTGGCCTTTGGGGAGCGTGATACGGCGCGGCACGCCCATCTTGAACTGCGCGACACTTCCCACTTTCTCCCAGGTCGCGGCCTCAGACTCTCCGCCACCGATGGCGGTCGCGACCAGAACAAAGCCGCCTTGTACCAGCACTTGCAGAGCATGGCGGCGAGAGAGATCGCAGCCTGTTTTTTCGTGATTCGTTTTCATAATTTTCTCCTCGTCTCACAACGCAAAAGACCCGTGAGACGTAACGATATAGTCGTCAGTCCCACAGGGCTTAGTTTCCTGTTGCCTCTCCGTAGTTGCTAAGGAGAAGCCCGGCTGCACTTGCGGGAGCTACCCGCAAGCCGCCTGATCTGTCAAGATTTTATCCGAGCACTCGCTCCGTTGCCATCCCCCGAACGGCAGAGTTTGCCAGGAGCGCCTCAGCGGCTTTGACAATCGCGGCGGCGTCCATTCCGACGAGCTCGCGGAGCTTGGGGATGGGGCCGTGCTCGACGAAGTGATCTGGGAGGCCGATTCGGGTGACTTGCACGTCGGTGAGGCCACGGTCGGTGAGGAGCTCGACAATCGCGCTGCCAAAGCCTCCGGCGAGAATGCCGTCCTCTACCGTGATGATTCGCTTCGTGCGGCGGGCGAGCGCAAGAATCGCCACTTCATCGAGCGGCTTGACCCAGCGGGCATTGAGCACTTCGACCGTGTGGCCTTGGGTCTCCAGTGTATTGGCCGCGATGAGCGCCTCGCTCACAATCGGGCCAAGGGTGATAATGCCGATATCGTCCCCGCGCCGCAGGGTCTCAGACTGCCCGAGCTGGATCGGGGCGCACGTATCCGTGAGGTTCTCGCTGCCGCCGCGTGGGTAGCGCAGGGCGATGGGGCCTTTGCGATAGGCGAGGGCGAACTTGGTCATCTCGCGCAGCTCCTGCGGGTCTTTGGGCGAGAGCATCACCAAGTTCGGAATCGAGCGCAGGTAGGCGATATCCATGGTTCCGTGGTGCGTCGCGCCGTCATCCCCGACAAGCCCCGCACGGTCAATCGCAAAGACCACGGGCAGGTTCTGGATACAGACATCGTGGACAATCTGGTCGTAGGCGCGCTGCAAGAACGTCGAGTAGATCGCGCAGACGGGCGTGAAGCCCTCTGCGGCAAGCCCTGCGGCAAAAGTGACCGCGTGCTGCTCCGCGATCCCGACATCGAAGAAGCGCTTGGGGAACTTGTCGGCGAACTTGGCCAGGCCCGTGCCATCGGGCATGGCGGCGGTGATGGCGACCACTTTGTCATTGTTGACGGCGACTTCATTCAGGCTCTCGACAAAGGCCTGGGTGTAGGTGACGCCACTGGACTTCTTCTCCATCTTGCCGTCTTCGATCGAGAAGCCCGTGGTCGCGTGCCAGGTGCGCTGGTCTTTCTCGGCGGGCTCGTAGCCCTTGCCCTTGGTGGTCAGGACATGGAGCAGAACGGGGCCATCGAGGTGCTTGGCATGCTCGAACACCTGAACCAGAAAGTCTGTGTCGTGACCGTCAATGGGGCCAATGTACTGAAAGCCTAGCTCCTCGAAGAACAGGCCGGTGTTGGCAGGCGACGTAAAGTGGGTCGCGGCATGCTTGGCACCTGCGGCGGTGCGGTAGAGAAGGCCGTCTTTGTTGAGCGATTTCTTGACCGTGCTCTCCACTTTCTGGTAGGTGGGCATCAGCCGCAGCTTCGCCAGATAGGTCGCCAGCGCCCCGACATTCTCGGCGATACTCATCTCGTTGTCGTTGAGAACCACCAGCATCTTGGTCTTCTGGTCGCCTATATTGAGCAGGGCCTCCAGCGCCATCCCGCCCGTGAGCGAGCCATCGCCGATAATGCCGATCACGCTCTCTTTCGAGCCACGCAGGTCGCGCGCCTTGGCAAACCCCAGTGCGGCGGAGAGAGACGTGCTGGCGTGGCCTGCGCCGAATAAGTCGTACTCGCTCTCGTCGCGGCGCAGAAACCCCGAGATTCCCTGGTACTGCTTGATCGTGTGGAGCTGCTTCCAGCGCCCGGTGAGCATCTTGTGCGGGTAGCACTGGTGCCCCAC